>PMHN01000258.1:742-9932 GCA_003156695.1 Gammaproteobacteria bacterium | reverse complement strand
GCGCGGCGTGCCGATCACGGCGCTGGTCTTTGGCGGACGCCGCCGCGAAGTGGCGCCGCTGGTCTACGAGGCACGCGACTGGCAGCACGGTGTCCTGGTCGGCGCTTCGGTTGCATCCGAAACCACCGCGGCGATGGTGGGACAGGTCGGCGTCACGCGGCGTGACCCCATGGCGATGAAGCCGTTCTGCGGCTACAACTTCGGTGACTACTGGCAGCACTGGCTGAACGTGGGCGCGAAGCTCACGCAGGCGCCCCGCATCTACCACGTCAACTGGTTCCGCCGCGATGCGCAGGGCAAGTTTCTGTGGCCCGGCTTCGGCGAGAACCTGCGGGTGCTGGCGTGGATACTGGACCGCTGTGCAGGCAAAGCCGACGCCGTGGATTCGCCCATCGGGCGGCTGCCGAAGAACCTCAATACCGCGGGACTGAAGGTCAGCGCGGAGGCGCTGGCGGGACTGCTGTCCGTGGACGGGCCGCTGTGGCGCAAGGAGACTTCCGAAGTGCGCGCGTATCTTGCGCAGTTCGGTGAGCGCCTGCCGCAGGAGTTGCTGCAGGAGTTGTCGCGGACGGAGGCCGGGCTGGCGGGCTGAGCGCTTAGCGCCCGCCTGCGAGCGGGCCGCGGCGGCTCAACTCTCTTCGAGCGCGAAGCGGATGGTCTGCGGCGAGCCGCGTTCGGGCAAGCGCCCGAGCCCGATCATCCCCTCCCCCTTGATCTGCAGGCTGTCACGGCGCACGAACGATTCCTCGCCATCCGATGCCTGCACAAAGGTGCCGTTGGTGCTCTGGTCGGTGAGTACGAACTTGTTGCGGCTGATTTCGATACGCGCGTGCAGCCTGGAAATCAGGTTGCCCTTCACCACCACGTCGTTGTCCTCGGCGCGGCCGATAGTGATGCTCGAGTGGCGTTCGTCCACCAGCAGCTCCTGGTCCTCGCACTTCAGGCGCAGCCGTGTGGTGCGCGCGGCGCGCGAGTCGGAGGCGATCCCCGGCACCATGCTGGTGATGTCCTCGGTCTGCCACAGCACCTCGTAGAGCACGACCTCGTTGCCCTGGCCCTTGAGCGTAGCCACGTCGATCTGGCGGCAGGCGGCACGCCACTCAGGTGACAGCTTGTCCACCATCGCCGCGGTCGTCATGATCTGCCCGGCCTTGGCCTGGCTGGTCATGCGGTTGGCCGTGTGCACGGCCGCGCCGAATACGTCGCGGTTCTCGAGCATCACCGGACCGTAATGACAGCCGATGCGGATGGCGACCGGCTGGCCGTCGACTTTGAGGCCCGCGTGATTGCAGATCTGCTGCTGCATCTGCGCGGCGGCATTCAGCGCCGCGTCGGCATTCGGAAACGTCGCCATGACCTCATCGCCCATGGTCTTGATGACCGTGCCCTGGCGCCCTTCAGTGGCGCTGCGCATCACGTCGATGCAGATCGACACCATGTCGCGCGCCCGCAGATCCCCCATGACGTCGTACAGCCGCGTCGACCCCACGACGTCCGCGAACAGGATAGCGAGCTCTATGTCTTTGCCCATGCGTGCGGGTGAGATTATACGCAAGCGTCCGAGGCCGCTAGCAAACGGCACCCACCCTACGCCGCGGCGGGCATTGCCTGCCGCAAGAGCTCGGGCCCGGCATCAGCTGTCCGTGCGCCCTCGCTGAGCGCGCGCCGGTAGTCACGAGCCCCGGGCTCACCACTGTACAGGCCGAGCATGTGGCGTGTGATTGCTGCCAGGCGGCCACCGGCGGCAAGTTCGCGGGCGGCATAGCTCACCATCCGCTCGATGAGCGCCGCGCGAGTTGGCATCGGTGTCGCACCCGGGTGCAGAGCCTGTTGCAATTCGGCGAGCACGAAGGGCCGGTGGTACACCTCGCGACCGAGCATGACACCGTCGCACCATGCGAGCGCGTCCAGCACCGCACGCGGCTCGCGCAGGCCGCCGTTGACCACGACCGGCAGAGAGGCAAAGCCCTCTTTGAGACGGCGCACGACGTCGTAGCGCAGCGGCGGAATCTCGCGGTTTTCCTTCGGCGAGAGACCCCCGAGCACCGCCTTGCGCGCGTGCACGATGGCGACCTCGCATCCCGCCACCTGCAGCCGGCGTACGAAATCATGCAGCGCTTCGAAATCACGCTCGTTGAAATCCGCCACCGCCTCATGCGCGGCGCGACCCGCCGCGCTCACGACGCCAACGCGCATCTTCACCGTAACCGGTACGCGCACCACAGCGCGCATCGCCGCCACGCACTCGGCGACGCGTGCCGGCTCCTGCATGAGGCAGGCGCCGAACGCGCCGCTCGCCACGCGCTCGCTCGGGCAGCCGCAGTTGAGGTTGATCTCATCGTAGCCGGCCTGCTCGCCGGCACGCGCCGCGGCGGCGAGCTCGGCTGGCTCGCTGCCACCCAGCTGCAGCGCCAACGGGTGCTCTTCCGGATCGAAGGCGAGCAGGCGCGCGCGATCCCCGCGCAGGATGGCGGCCGCCGTGATCATCTCGGTGTACAACAGCACGTCCCGCGAGAAGCCACGCAGGAAAAAGCGGCAGTGCCGGTCGGTCCAGTCCATCATCGGAGCGACTGAGATCCGCCGATCGATCTTTTCACGGGAAAAATCATCAGAAGCGCCTATTTTCACAGGCTTTTCAGGCTCGGGTGTTTCTGCGGGATTTCGGGCCATTCCGGGGAGTTTATCGGTTGCAGAGGCGACGTAAAGGCGACAAGAGGCCTTCGCGCATCGCGTAGCGGCCGTTACCTGGGCGAAACGCCGCGAGGTTTGCTGGCGCTGCCGTCAGGCGCAGCGGCGCGCGGCGGGCGCGCGCCGCCGCCTGCGGGGAATTTTCAGCGGATCGCGGAGCCGACCGCGTAGCGGATTGCCAGCTGCACCTGAGTCTCGGTAAGGAACGGGGGACCGCCGAAGAACTCCTCGCGGTTGAAGGAACTGCTCACCACCCGCAACCACTCGAGCGTGAAGCGCCAGTGCGCATCGGCTAGGAGCGCAGCGGCGACGTCGGCCCGAGCCGCGCGTAGGAGTCTGCCTACGCCCCGATCGGAGTTTGCCGACGCCTCGCAGAGCGGTCTGCCGGTGCCGGCATCGTGCGCACAGTCATACGATCGTACGATGCCAGCGTCGCTTGTGAGGGCAGGAGACCGCACGATGGATGTCGCAGTACAGCTCAGGCACAGCACCGAGTCACGGACGCGCAGCCGCGAGCTGGTGGCGCAGCTGCGGGCGCTGCAGAACCTGCTAGTGGGGGCGCTGCGCGCCGCTGCGAGCATTGATGAGGCCACCGGCCTGTGCAACCGCCGCGCGTTCGTGCAGTCCGCCTCGAGGGCGCTCGATCTGGCGGTCCGCGACGGGCAAGTGCACTGTCTGATTTATTTTCATCTCGGCCACCTGCCGGTGGTATCGGACACGATTTTCCCGACGAGCCGCCTGGTGCTGGTGCGCCAGATGGGTAACTTCCTGCGCGATCTTTATCCCGGTCACGGCGTTTGCGAGATTGTCGGCCGCTTGGGCGCCAGCGAGTTCGCCGCACTTACGCCCAACGTCATGCACGCTGCGCGCGAATCGATACTGCTGCGCCTGCGCCAGCCCGCCGGCAGCGGCGAGCTGCCGAGCGTGCGGCTCGACATCAACGTCGTGCACTTCGATCCGCTGCGACCCGTCGCCATCGAGGAGCTGCTCGAGAGCGCGCGGCGGACGCTGCACGCTTCCACACGGGTCACTCGAGTTGCGTCATCTGCGTTACCCCCCAAAACGCGAATGACGCATTGTTGACGGTCTCGGGGCGGCAAGGTGCATAGGATCATATAAGGACCGACGGCTGCGATGGACCGCAGCCCGGCCAGGACGGCCGGCCGGTACACCCTTCCACCGCCCCTGAGACCGTTTCTTTTTTGGACCGAAGTCCATTCCCGGCACGGCAGCTGCCGGCAGATCCTCACGAATCGTGCGCAGCTAACCGCGGTGGCAGACGCACTCTCTAAAGCGGCAATTCCGGGCACAAGGGCAGCGCGCTCACGTGCACCACGCCGCGGGCGTCGGTGCGGAACAGCTGCCGCAGGGTGAGCCTGCCCTGGTGGTCCTCGCCTCCACGATCGAGGCCGCGTTGCCGGCGGCAAGGCCGCGAGCATAGTCGATCGCGTCCTCCCAGGACGCATAGACGGCCAACAGCTCGGCGAGGCCCGACTGCGTGACGCCCCAGCCATTGTCGGTGCGTTGCACCTTGACGCAGGTGAAGTTCATGGCAATTGCTCCTCGGTAGGCGGGGCGTCCGCTGCGGCCTGTCCGCCTGGTCGTTGATGTTGTGCGCTCGCGGCGCACTATTGCGCCCAGGTGCGCGGTCGCTGAAGAAGCGCACGGCTTGAGCGGCTGTAGTCGCTCTCCTACGGCTGCGGTGTGTGTCCATCCGCGCCAAGCTTCGCCTTCGCCGCAGACTCCGTTGCATAGCTTGCAGTGCTTGATTGTTGCGGAGCTTCGATCAAGATTGCGCAGCTACGAGTCCAGCCGCTCAGACGGGGAAAGCGATGACAGAGCCAAACTCAAGCGACTCCACAGCACCCCTCAACGAGAAACAGCAAGAGGAACTCGCTGTCTCGCTGGAGTCGGAATCCCCGCAGATCCCATTGCAGCGCTCCGACCTGCACACGCGCTTCATGGTCGGCCGGGTCCGCGAGCGGGTCACGCAGTGGACTGCACAGGGTCCTGCAGCGGCGGGCATACCACGCGCGCACGGGCCGTTGGAAAAGATCAACGTGATTCCCGGGATCCTCGCAGTTCCGACGCACGACGAAGACGGCGAGAAAATCCGCTTTGCCAAAAAGGCCCTGTTCCGGGCGCTGCGGTCACTGCCCGTGACCGACGATGCAAACCCCTGGCCGTCGCCGGAGTCGGCAGCCGCGGTCATCACTCAGTTTGTACCGATCCTGCCTCCGCCCGCGGTTCGGTGGACCGACGTTGCATCGGATCGGGTCATGAGCTTGCTTGCGTTTCAGGGGCTGGCCTCGCACCGTTTGGAGCCGCTCGAGGCTGATAAGGGCGGCGCTGCCTACGCGGTGGATTTGTCATGGATGCACGCGTTCCCGGTGCGACCGGGGCTGGAGCCGTACGGGGCTTGCGCTTACTTTGGGGCTGACAGGACGCTGCTACGCGTCTACACCGCGCACGATGACAGCACGCACCACCCGGGCGATGCCTCCTGGGAAGACGCCAAGTGGCGGTGGCGCTGCGCGCTGTTCGCGGCGGTCACGGTCGCCGATCATCTGGCGGCGACTCATTTCCTCGCCTCCAACGTGCTGGTAACCGTCACCCGCGAGCAACTGCCCGAGAATCACCCGCTGCGGCGCTTGCTGAAGGCGTTCGGGTACGGCGCGGTAGACGTCAACCTCGATGCCGGTCTCATGCTGGCGCCCGAGGGCGGGCTGGCGCATCGACTCTTCTCCTTCACCTATGGTGGCCTGAGCCGCTGCCTGTTGCGGGGCTTCGAGACCACGAAGTTCCAGACCTTCCCGCAAGCTATCGCGGCCAAGCGCGTCGACGCACTCGGAGACGCCTTTCCGTATGCGACGGATGGCCTGGCGCTGTACGAGATCTTTCGCACCTACGCGCAGGAGTACTTCGATATTTTCTATCCTGGGGAAAGTGTGGTCCGGGACTCCGCCGTGCGTGCCTGGTGGCAGGGGATCGTTGCGTGCGCGCCCACCCTCGCCCTGGGACCGCTGAACAAAGCCCAGCAGGTACTCGATCTGCTCACGCACCTCATGTTCACCGTGACGGGGTTCCATGGCCAGGTCGGCCATGTGGTTCCGTATCTCCTCGATCCGCAGTTCATCACCACCAAGATCCGGGCGGGTTCGCGGATGTCGGACATACAGGCCACGGTGCAGGTCCTTAACCTCACAGCCCTTACGGCGCTGGAGCAACCGCCATTGATTGGCGATTACAGCCATCTGTTCCTTGAACAGGACAAGGAGCGCGTGACAGCCGCGTTCAGGCGTTACCAGCAGGCGCTCATCAAGTTGTCCCGCGACATCGACGAGCGCAACCGGCACCGCGAACAGCCCTTCCAGACCTTCAACCCCACCGTGCTCGACACCAGCGTCAGCACCTGAGGCGCGCGTGAACAGTACTGCGCCTGGGTCGGCGCCTGCCGTCTCGCCGGACAATCCCTGTCCATTCCTGCGCGCGCTGGTTGCGGGCGGGCACCTTTCAGGGCACCTCGAAACGCTCTCCAACATCACCGCTACGGTCGTTGCTGCCAGCCGCGCAGATGCACCTGAGACTACGCTGCCGGGGCCGGTGGTGTACCTGATCGCGATGATCGCCAACGGTCTGAGTCCGGCGCGCCTCGCGCGCAGCGTTCTCAAGGGTGCGCAGCTGGACGCCCTGCGTGGCGGCCCCCTGGACAAGCGCGGCGCTGGGTCGCGCATCCTCGAGGTGACCGGAGGTATTGACGAGGTCGAACTGGCGCGCCTGGATCAGTTCGCCGCCGACAAGCTCGATGCATCAGGCGTGAGCGAACGCGGACTTGGCATTGAACAGCTGCGCATCATGATGGATGCGAACTTCGCAAGGGCGGCAGGCAAGCGGCGCAGGATCGATCGGCGTTTGATGCAAGGCGAGTGGCCGATCCTGCTGCGGGTAATGGGCAAGACCTCAACCGAGGGCCCCTACCTCAGCCTGAGCGAATTGCGCACGCTGTTTGTGGAGCGGCGCCTGCCGCAAAGAATCGCCCAACGTCTCGAGACCCGTTGAGCCAGGAAAATTCATGCCCCTCTCAAAACTCGACGAGACTCCTGCGCTGATCGTGATCGACCTCCAGAACGGCGTGGTTGGCCTGCCGACCGTGCATCCCGTTCACGAGATCGTTGGGCGGAGCGCCCGGCTNNTCGTTCTCGTCAACGTGACGGGTCGGGCTCCGGGCCGTACCGACGCCGGGCCTCCCAACGTGGCGTTTCCAGCCGGTTGGAGCGAACTGGTTGGCGAATTGCAGCAACATCCCAGTGATCACATCGTCACCAAGCAGCGCTGGGGCGCATTCCTGGGCACGGATCTGCACGACTATTTGCGGGCGCGCGGTGTAACCCAAGTTCTCCTGACCGGCGTTGCGAGCAGCGCGGGCGTGGAATCGAGCGCACGCAGTGCCCACGATCTCGGCTACCACGTGGTGCTGGTCGTGGATGCGATGACCNNTCGAAAAGATCTTTCCGCGGCTGGGCGAGACCACCACTACCGATGCTGTACTGCAGCTGCTGAAACCGGCTCAGCTTTCACCGGCCTGATCTACAACGACGGCAGTTCGATATGGCGGGCCGTGTGGCCCGGCTAGGATCTAGTCGGCTGCTTGAAGATGATTCTTCAGGAAGGTGTCGAGCTCAGTCAGAATCTGAACTTGTATCACCTTTGAAGAGGTCCACTGAAAATAGCCTGGGAGCACTATGCTGGTGCCGTACTTACCGGCACCACTCAGGGCGTGCGCAAAGTCTTCAGACTGCTTTTCACCGGATCGGTAGATGAGCAGTATCGGTATTCTGATCGACTTGACTGAATTGATGGGCGAGATGGCCGCGAGCACGCCGGCATTCCAGCCGCCGATGCGAGCTGACGCCCAATCGCTGTCAATACTCCGGATGTTGCGTGTCAGGGCGCGCAGATCCGCTATTCCACTGATGCTGACAGCGCACGCGTAGAGGTCTGGCGTGAAAGCGGCGCCGGCCAGCGCGGCATATCCCCCGTACGCCGCACCCACGATGCAGACCCGGTGCGGATCGGCGACATGCTGCTCCACCAGCGTCTGAACGCCGTCAGCAATATCAGTTTGTATGCGGCCGCCCCACTGCCGGTCGCCGGCTGCGCGAAAGGCCTCACCAAATCCTGTTGAACCGCGGTATTCCGGCTGCAACACGGCATAGCCGCGGGAAGCAAGGAACTGGGAGAAAAAATTGAATGTCGGATAGTCGCGCGTGTCGGGATAGGCATGGGGAACTACGATCAGAGGAACGGGGGAGGTTGTCTTGCCTGGCGGTAGCGTGAGGTATGCCGGGATCGCTGCGCCATCCCGTGCTTTATAGGTGATTTCCCTCACTTCACCCAGGACGACATCGGAGAGCGTCGGGTATTCTTGCCCCGCAATCTGCGCGCCTTTGGTCGCAAAATCGACGAGGTAAAATACGGGTGGTTTCGAACCCGTTTCCACTTGCGCGAGCGCCTTGGCGCCATCCGCGGTCCAGCCATACAGCTCCACCAGCCGGTCGGGAAAAGAGTGCTTGAGGATTTCATGGCGCCGTCTTATCTCGGGATCCAGCCAGCGCACGGCGGCCTCGCTGCCGCTCACGTACACGCCAACGATGGCGCCGGTATGCGCATCCGTAATCGTGTTTGTTATGTCTGAGTCAGGATCCTCCGCCAAGAGTCGCAGTGGCGAGCCATCCAGGGGGAGCGCCCAGGCTGCCTGATGGGCGTGGCCATTCGTTGCCAGAAGTACCAGCGCCGATCCGTCGGGGAGCAGGCCGGTCAGGATCGGGGGTTTGACATCATCCTGGCGAAGAATCTCCCGCTTGTTGTCCTGGTCGCGAACCGCGAACACGTGATACGCGCTACGGCGCTGGTCCCAGTCCTCACGCGCAACGGCGTTGCCATCGCGGTCGACCACCCATCTCGTGGTCGAATCAGTACCGGTTTTGACAGGTGTCCAGGCTCCAGTTTGGGTGTCGACTTCCGACAGGAACTTGCCGCGCGCCATGATCACGGTGTGCGGCTTGGTGGTGACTGCGGAAACCAGGTTCCCAGAAGTTATTGGCGTGACCTTGTCAGCGGCCATATGGTAGGCAAGCGCGCCTAGTTTCTTGCCAGTGACGAAAACCAGGAGCGTATCGTCGTCGCTCCACAGGAGTTGGTAAGCCTCCGTGTCCTGCGTCATCGCCAAGGTGCGCTGAACCTTTTGGGCAGCCACGTCATACATCACGACGCGCAACTCGGGTTGAGCGTGATCTATCCACGCCAGCCAGCGACCACTGGGACTGAGTCGCAGCGTGGACTCTCCCGAAAGAGTGAATGCCTCAGGCGGTGGTGGCTGCGCCCCGGCGTACACGCCGTGTGAAGCGGTCGCGGCGAGCAGGGCGCACAGAACGCGCGCAATCCCAATCGCGACGCGGCGCGCCATCAGGTGTCCGCAGTCAGGCTGACCCGCGTCCGGCAT
>PMHN01000258.1:0-734 GCA_003156695.1 Gammaproteobacteria bacterium | reverse complement strand
CCATTGGCGAAAATCGCAGGAAGTCTATTTTCGCGGACATCAACTTCGCTTCCGCCGGCCAAAGGCGGGGCTCGATGCGCACCCGCTGCGGTCACTTCAGCAGCCGAGCACTTCATGGCAAGGGTGGGCGCACGGGCTTTGGCCGGCTGCGGCGGTGCCACCCGGCTCGACAGGCTCCGCAGCGGCATCTATGTTACCGGGATGATCCCGCTGCCCCACATGCCGGCAATGGACCTCGCGCTGTCGATCGCCTTGGGTGTTGGGCTGGCGGCGGCGGTTGGTTTCCGCGTGTTTCTGCCGATGCTGGTGCTGAGCATCGCCGCCTACAGCGGGCACCTGACTCTGAGCAGCGGCTTTGCGTGGCTCGGCAGTGCTCCGGCGATCGTGATGCTCGGGGTGGCGGCGATTGTCGAGATCCTCGCGTACTACATTCCCGGAGTCGATAACCTCCTGGATGCGATCGCAGCCCCCGCAGCCCTCATTGCCGGCACCGTGGTCTCGGCTGCGGTCATGACGGATCTGCCGCCGATCGTGAAGTGGACCACCGCCGTGATCGCCGGCGGCGGCGCTGCGGGTCTCACCCAAGGGCTGACGTCGCTCCTGCGGGCGAAATCCACCGTCATGACCGGCGGCCTCGGCAATCACGTGCTGGCGACCGGCGAGTGGGGTGGCGCACTGCTGGTGTCATTGCTGGCGCTCGCCTTCCCGGTCGTCGCGGTGGCGCTGGTGGCGGT
>PMHN01000134.1 GCA_003156695.1 Gammaproteobacteria bacterium | reverse complement strand
GCGGACTACATGGGCGCAGAAGCTCAGGCCACCGCCGAATGAGGGCATCATCAAGAGGGCCCCGGGGCGTACGCGCCCTGCCTCGAGCGCATCGCACAGCGCGACCGGCACGGTGGCCGAGGACATGTTGCCGTAGTGCTGGATGGTGAGGTAGACCTTCTCCATCGGCACGTGCGTACGCCTGGCGACCGCCTCTATGATGCGCAGGTTTGCCTGGTGCGGCACGACCAGGTCCACCGCGTCGGCCTTGAGATTGAGCTGCGCGAGCGCATCGTCGCAGGCGCTGCTCATGCCCTGCACCGCGCGCCGGAAGATCTCCTGCCCCTCGAACTGCCAGCGCGTGACACCGTAGAGCACGCCGCGGTTGGCATAGCGGCCGCCCATACCCTGCACGCGCAGGATCTCGCGCGCATCGCCGTAGCAGCCGAGTTTCTGCGCCAGCACGCCTTCGGCACGCTCGCTGGCCTCGAGCACCACCGCGGCGGCGCCGTCGCCGAACAGCACCGCGACGTCGCGATCCGCCCAATCCATGAACGGCGAGATGAGCTCAGCTCCAATTACCAGCGCGTTGCGCACCACGCCGGTACGGATCAGCGCCGTGGCCGTCGACAGTCCGTACAGAAAGCTGGTGCAGGCGGTGTTGATGTCGTAGGCCGCGGCTGGCTGGGCGCCGATGCGCCGCTGGATACCCGAGGCCATGTTCGGCACCTGGTCATCGTGGCTGCAGGTGCCGAACACGATCAACTCGACGCTGCTGCCGGCAAGCCCTGCAGCCGCCAGCGCACGCGCGGCGGCGACGTAGCCGAGTTCTTCCAGGCCCACGTGCGAAATGCGCCGCTCGCGGATCCCCGTGCGGCTGACGATCCATTCGTCGCTGGTGTCGAGGATGCTCGCGAGGTCGTGGTTGGTCAGCACTGCCGGCGGCAGGCATTTGCCCCAGCCGGTGATCGCCGCATAAGTCACGCATGCCCCCTTGAGACGCATTTATAACGATAGCAGGGTGACGGTACAATCCGGGCGTGCCCGATTCCTACTCCCGCTGGCGCCCGCACCCCTGGCATGGACTGGAGCCGGGGCCGGACGCGCCGCGCGTCGTCAACGCGTCNNGCGTACATCGAGATCACGCCGTTTGATCTCATGAAGTACGAGGTCGACAAGGCGAGCGGCTACCTGCGTGTCGATCGCCCGCAGCGCACCTCCTCGCAGCCACCCTCCCTGTATGGTTTCATTCCCCAGACCTACTGCGGTGAGCGCGTGCGCCGTCTCGCCCCCGGGTGCGAGCGCGGCGACGGCGATCCTCTGGACATCTGCGTCATCAGCGAGCGGCCAATCAATCACTCCGAGGTGCTGCTGCGCGCCGTGGTGGTCGGCGGTCTGAAAATCATCGACCGCAGCGAAGCGGACGACAAGATCATTGCCGTGCTCGAAGGCGACTACGTGTGGGGTGAGGCGCAGGAGATCGGCGATCTGCCGGGGGCGCTGCTCGAGCGCATCGAGCATTACTTCTCCACCTACAAGCTGGTCCCCGATCAGCCGCCGGGGATTGAGGTGACCGGTCGCTACGGCTATGCGCAAGCCGCGGCCGTCATCCACGCCTCCATCGACGACTACCGCGAAATGTTCAGCAAGCAGACGTGAAAGCGCCTTCGCCGCACGTCTGCAGGAATCTGCTTCCATGACCGACGAACTGGACGTCCTGAGGATCATCGGTGAACGGCTGGACTCGGCTGGCGTCGCCTACATGCTGACTGGGTCATTTGCGCTCGGCTACTACAGCAAGCCGCGCATGACGCGCGACCTGGATTTCGTGGTCGCGTTGCTGGAGGGGGGCGTGACCGGACTCGTAAGGGTGTTCTCAGACGACTTCTACGTTGACGAAGAGAGCGTGCGCGCGGCGGTCAGTGCGCAGCGCATGTTCAATCTTATGCACCTGGGCAGCGCAATCAAGGTGGACCTGATCGTCCGCAAGGACACCCAATACCGGCAGTTGGAGTTTGCACGCCGCAAAGCCGTGGAACTGGCGGGCGTGCGCACGTGGATCACCAGGCGCGAAGACCTGATCCTCTCGAAGCTCGTCTGGTCGCGCGATAGTGGTTCGGAGCTGCAGATGCGCGACGTCCGGTCGTTGCTCAAGGACACGATCGATTGGCCGTATCTGAGGCAGTGGGCACCGACGCTGGGCGTGGTCGCATTGCTCGAAGAGGCCGAAAAATGAACGATACCTCGTCCAAAATGGAAAAGATGGTGGACGAGTGCTACGCAAGCATGACGCCGCATCAGCGCATGCGGATCGCCGCGTCGATGTTCGAGACGGCACGCGCAATCGTTGAATCGTCACTCCCGGAGAATTTGAGCCGCAAAGAGCGGCGCTTGGCATTCGCCCGGCGTCTGTACGCGGGAGAACTCCCGGAAGTGGCGCTGGTCGCATTTGCAGAGTGGGGCAGCTGATCCCGGCGAGACTGTCACCTGCACGCGGGCGTTATCGCCGCTTAACATCCGGCGCGTAGTCGAACGAATCGAAATACAGCCGCTCCGGCGCAAGTCCGTGGCGCGGGAAGCTCTCGCGCAGCGCCTCGATCATCGCCGGCGGACCGGCGGCATACACCTCGAAGGGCGCGAGCTGCGGGTAATCGGCGAGCACGGCGTCGTGGACCCAACCGACGCGGGTGTGCGTGGCTTCCGCGACGCTCGCCTCCGAGAGCACTGCGGTGAACTTCAGCTGCGGAAACCGCCGCACCCACTCGAGCACCAGATCCTGCTCATAGACGTCGCGTTGATGGCGCGCGCCCCAGTAGCAGTGGACCTCGCGCCGCACGCCTGACTCGAGCAGGTTCCGGAGCATGGACTTCAGCGGCGCAAACCCGGTGCCACCGGCGATCATCAGGACCGGGCCTGGGCCGTGGCGATAGATGAACTGCCCGATCGGCCCCTCGATACGCAGCAGCGATCCTGCGGTAAGCGGCGCGCCGTCCGGGCCGCCGCCGAACAGGCGCTCGGTAAATCCACCGCCCTGCACACGGCGCACATGCAGCTCAATGAGTTCGCTGTCGTGCGGCGGGCTGGCGATGGAGAAGCTGCGCCGCCGGTCATCCAGGAGCACGTCCAGGTACTGCCCGGCCTGGAAGCGCAGCGGTTCCACCGCCGGCAGCCGCAGCATCACCTGCATCACATCGGGTGCCAGGAGGCTCAGGCGCTCGATGCGGCACGGCAGGGTCTTGATTTCGACGTCCGCGACGTTCGCGATCACGCGCGCCGACACCACCAGGTCCGTATCCGCGCGCGCCTGGCACAAAAGCACGAAGCCACTGGCCTCCTCCGCCGCACTGATGCCGAGCGGTCGCCCGTGCGGATAGTGAATGGCACCGGTGAGGAGGCGCGCGCGGCACGAGNNCAGCGCCGCTTCCAGCACCGGCTGCGCGCCGTGCACCTGCAGCGTGCGGCCCATGGGCTCGACGCGCACGCTGTGTCCGTCTTTGCTCACGGCCATCCTGTGACATTCATACGGTGGAACTAGACTAGGCGCTGAGGAAGCCAAAGGCCAAGGAGTCGCCGTGTTCACCAATCCCCCGGCTGAGAAGATTGCCCAACTGCTGCGAGCGGCCCGCACCATCGCAGTCGTCGGCCTGTCCGCCGATCCCACCCGCCCGAGCCACGGCGTTGCGCGCGCGTTGCAGCGCTTCGGTTACCGCATCATTCCGGTGACGCCATCCGCCGAGAGCATCCTGGGCGAGCCCGCGGTGGCAGGTCTCGGGCAGCTCGCCGAAGTGCTGGGTCCTGACGAGCGTGTTGATATCGTCGACGTCTTCCGCCGGCCCGAGCACGTGGCCGGTATCGTCACCGACTGCATTCGCCTGAAGCTGCCGGCACTGTGGCTGCAGGAAGGGGTGGTCGATGAGGCGGCCGCGAGGCGGGCGGTGCAGGCGGGAATCTTCACGGTCATGGACCGCTGCCTGTTCAAGGAGCGCAGTGCGCTGCGTTAGTGGCTGGCGCACGTTTTGGGCTATTCTTCCGCGGAATGCGCCTCGATTTCACGGNNGCCCGGCCCGACAGGTGTGATGCCGCGCCGCGGCGCTGGCATGACGCGTGTTTTGCGTTATTCTTCCCCGGAATGCGCCTCGACTTCACGAAGATGCACGGCGTCGGCAACGACTTCGTGATCTTCGATGCCCCCGCCGATGAATCCGTGCTGCAGCCCGATCGCCTGCGTGCGCTTGCCGACCGCCGCACCGGTATCGGCTTCGATCAGGCATTGGTGCTGGCGAAGCCGCGGCACGCCGACAGCGCCGTGTTTTACCGGATTTTCAACGCCGATGGTGATGAGGTCGAGCAGTGCGGCAACGGCGCGCGCTGCATCGCCGCGCTGCTGCATCACCGCGGCGCGGTGCGCAACGGCGCGCTCACGCTCGACAGTCCGGCCGGACTCGTGCGTGCGCGCATCGCGGGGGGCGAGGTGTCGGTCGACATGGGCGTGCCTGACTTCGAGCCCCGCTCGCTGCCCTTTGAAGCGCCGCGCGAGGCCGACAGCTATCCCCTGGTGGTTGCCGGCCACACACTCGAGATCGCCGCGGTGTCCATCGGCAACCCGCACGCGGTGCTGACCGTGGCCGCGGTGGAGGCCGCGCCGGTGGACACGCTCGGGCCGCAGATCGAGCGGCATCCGCGCTTTCCCAGGCGCGTCAACGCCGGCTTTCTTCAGATCGTGGACCGCGCGCAGGTTTTGCTGCGCGTGTGGGAGCGCGGCGCGGGCGAGACGCTCGCCTGCGGCACCGGCGCCTGTGCGGCCGTGGCGGTCGGCCGCCGCCGGGGACTCCTCGACGGCGAAGTACGTGTGGGCGTACGCGGCGGCGAGTTGCGCGTAAACTGGGCGGGTCCCGGGGAAAACATCTGGTTGACCGGCCCAACTGAAATCTCTTTCGAAGGTCACGTCGAGGTCTGAACCACTATGACGACACGAGAGGCTCGCGGACTTGCAGCGTAGGAAACCGAAGAGGAAGCCATCGCCGGCTACCTGCAGCGCACTCCGGATTTCTTCGAGCGCCACCAGGCGGTGCTGGTGCGTCTGAAGCTGCCGCACGTGCGCGGCGGGGCGACCATTTCGCTCGTCGAGCGCCAGATCGAAG
>PMHN01000331.1 GCA_003156695.1 Gammaproteobacteria bacterium | reverse complement strand
CATCGCGCTGGGGAAGAGGTCCAGCAGGCCGCGGCGCAGCCGTTCAGGTGCGACCACCGCCGTGGGATCTACTCGCGTCCAGCCGCGGCCCGCGAGCCACACCTCGGCCCAGGCGTGCGCATCCGCTTGCCGCACGACGAAGTAGCCGCCGATGGGGTTCCATTCGCCGCCGAGATAGCCGGTGACGACGCGCGCCGGCAGGCCCGCGCCGCGCATGAGGGTCACGAACGCCGAGGCATAGTGACCGCAGAATCCGGCGCGGGTGCTGAAGAGCAGGTCATCCACCGAGTCACGGCCCGTCGGCGGCGGGTCGAGCGAATACTCGAAGCCGCCGCGGCGCAGGAACTCGAGCGCAGCGCGCACCAAGGCGGCATCCGAGCCGGCCTGCTGCCGCAGCGATTGCGCCAGCTGCAGCGTGCGCGGATTGCGTCCCTGGGGTAGTTGCGTGTCCTCGTAGCGCTCGGCCGCGCCGAGCGCCCAGGAGGCGCGGGGCTCGGTATAGGAGAGCACCTCATAGTTCACCGGCTGCGTAACCGCTTCTGCCGCGAGCAGCTCATAGTCGTAAGTCAGCAGCACCCGCGCATCGGGGGACTGTGCTGGTGTATCCAGTGCAAACCACCAGCGCTGCTGCGACGGTGCGAGCGCAATGGAGTAGCGGTAGGTCTTGCCCGCAGGCTCCAGTGGCTGGCGCGACTCAGTCGAGCTCCCGCCGCGGCGCCACGTGTAGCCGTCGAAGTCATGCAGCACCGGACCGCGCCAGTAGCGCTCCTCGGGCGGCGGCGGGGCGAGTGCGAAGCGCGCCCGAAACGCCGTCTCATACGAGGACGTGAGGTGTGTGATGCTGCCGGGGCTCATGCTGTCAGACAGTCCGGTGAGCGCCTCCTCCCCGCGTGGCACCGCCCAGAACGCGCCCGCCAGGCGCGGGAAAGTCACGAACAGGATCAGCGCCAGCGGCGCCGCCAGCAGCAGCGCGCGGCCCGCCAGCGCGAGTGCCGTGCGCGCCGCAAGACCGCGCGCAGTGATGACCGTGAGCGCTGCACAGCACAGCCAGGTCTGCAGCAGGTACAGCGGTGCCCGCGCCAGACTTTGTCGGTCAAGGCACGCGGCTACCAACAGGAACAGTCCCGCGCCCACCATCACCAGCTGATCGCGCGGTGTGCGGGTTTCGAGCAGTTTCAGCGCCGCCATCGGCACCAGCAGCGCGGTACCGGCCGCCAGGCCATTCAGTGTATGGAAGCGCGCCAACACCGTCGCGACCAGCAGCAGCGCCAGCGCGGCGCGCACCACCAGAGACGCTACGCGCCCGCTCGATCGCGCGGTGAGGATCCGCCACGCCAGCAGCGCGAACGCGGTTGCCGATGCCCACAGCGGCACGCGATCCACGTGCAACAACACACCGCCGGTGAACGCCGCGCAGCACCAGGCAAGCCCCCTCAGGTCAGGCGCTGCGGCGGCGGGTGCCACTACGGTTGCCACGCAGCGAGCGCGGCAAGACAGCGGTGTCGCTGCTGCGGGCCGCGGTCAGGAGGTATGCAGATCCCGGGGAGCGCCAGCCCGTAGCGATCGCCGCGCGCCTCGGCGTCGACTACCCAGCGCGCCAGCTGCGAGATGCGCGCCTCGATGTCCGGGTCCGTCAGGCGCGCAAACTCGAACATGCGCGTTTCCGCTCCCGGCGGCGAGTACTCCTTGACCAGCAGCGGCGCCTCCCGCGCGTACGCCTTCCAGTCCACCTGTCGCGGTGAATCGCCTTCGCGAAACGGACGCAGCGTCCGCCACTCATCCGCCCCGGTACTGCCCTCGGAATGAGTGCCGGGCCTGCGCCCCGGCGCACCCGGCATCGGCAGGGCACCGTAGGGCCGTGGATAGACGAGCAGCTGCAGCGGTGCGTACACCCAGGTCCAGGCCCGGAACAGGCCAAACGGCTGTGCCGTGGCGAGCCNNGCGCTCGATATTCCATACACCGCGGGCCCTGGCCGGCAGCGGCAAGAGCACATGCCGCTCGCCGCTCGCCGGCAGATCCGCGCTCGCCAGCGGCTGATCCGGCACCGCGGCTTCGAGCTGCCAGCGTGGCCGCAGGGCTGAGTTGCCGAGCGTCACGTGCAGGCTCGCCGCAGTGCCTGCGAACACCGTCGGCGCGCGCGCCGCGACCAGCACCGTACCGAGCAGATTCCGGTGGCACTGCTGCATGCTCACCAGGGCAAAGCCGGCCAGCAGGAAAGTGAGGAACAGGGCAACGCTGTTGCCGTAGTTGAGACTCGCCAGCAGCATCAGCAACAGCAGCGCTGCGAACGTGAGTCCCGCGCGCGTCGGCAGGATATACAGCCTGCGCCGCGCGAGCGTGAGCGGCAGAACGTCCGCTCCCTGCCGGCGCCGCATCCAGGCGTTGAGGCGAATGTTGAAAGAGTGCCTTAAGGGTTCGAACACGGGCGAGCGCGTCACACCGGTACGGGCACTGCCCGGATGATCTCCGTCGCGATTGCGGCGCCGTCGCCAGCGGCCGCGTCGCGGCGTTCGAGCCGATGCGTGACCACGGCGGGCAATACTGCCTGCACGTCCTCCGGCAGCACGGCGCTGCGCGCGGCGAGGTACGCCCACGCCTGCGCGGCGCGGATCAGTCCCTGGCCGGCGCGCGGCGAGAGGCCGAGTTTCAGATCCGCGCGCTCGCGGGTGCGCGCGATGAGCGCCTGACAGTAATCGAGCAGCGCGTCCGCAACATAGACGCCGCGCACTGCGCGCTGCATGCGCAGCACCGCGGCGGCGTCGAGCACCGCAGCCATGCCGGGCAGCAGCTCGCGGCGTTCGCCGCCGCGCAAGAGCTCCCGCTCATGCACCGCGTCGGGGTAGCCGAGCGTCACACGCATGAGGAAACGGTCGAGCTGCGACTCGGGGAGCGCGAAAGTGCCGAGCTGCTCGTGCGGGTTCTGCGTGGCAGCCACGAAAAATGGCTCGGGCAGGGGGTAAGTCGTGCCGTCGGCACTCACCTGGCGCTCTTCCATGGCTTCCAGCAGCGCGCTCTGGGTGCGTGGACTCGCGCGATTGACTTCGTCTGCGAGCAGCAGCTGCGTGAAGATCGGCCCCCGGCGGAAATGAAACTGCTGGCTGGCGCGATCAAAGATCGACACGCCCACGATGTCCGCGGGCAGCAGATCACTCGTGAACTGCACGCGCTGCCAGGCGAGTCCCAGCACATGCGCCAGCGCATGCGCGAGCGTGGTCTTGCCAACTCCGGGGACATCCTCGATCAGCAGGTGTCCGCGCGCCAGCAGGCACGCCAGACACAGGCGGATCTGGTCGGGCTTGCCGAGGATGATGGTTTCGAGGCTCGTGAGCACGCGCGCCAGAGCCGCCGGGTCGCCCGCTGCCATGGCGGCATCGGCGGTGGCCGTGGCGGCAGCGTTGGCGTCGTTCACGGGGCGGGGGGAGCGCGCAGGCGCTCGATCTGTTGATCAAGGCTGCTCGCAGTGCGCTCGAGTTCCGCGGCGCGTTCACGCTCGGTCGTGACCACCGCCGCGGGCGCGCCGCGCACGAAGTTCTCATTGGCGAGCTTCGCCTGGGCTTTCGCCAGGTCCTCACGCGCCTTGGCGAGCAGTCGCCCGAGGCGCGCGGCTTCAGCGCCGGCATCGATGAGTCCCGCCATCGGCACGAGAATGGTGAGGTTGCCGACCAGCGCCGCGGCCGATTGCGGAGCTGCAGCGCTCGCGGCTAACACGGTGATGCTCTCAAGCCCCGCGAGCCGCTCGAGCCAGGCGCGATGGCGGGTGAGGTAAGCTTCGTCCTGCGCGTTCGCATCCCGCAGCAGCGCAGCGATGCGCCTGGCGGGACTGATGTTCATCTCGCCGCGGATCTGGCGCACCGCGAGTACGACGCCCTGGATCCAGGCGGTCTCGCGCTCCGCCGCCTCGTCGGCCACGAAGTCGGCGGCGGCGGGGTAGGGCTGCAGCATCACCGATTCGCCGCGGATCCCGGCGAGCGGCGCGGCGCGCTGCCAGATTTCCTCGGTGATAAAAGGCATCAGCGGGTGCAGCGCGCGCTGCAGCGCTTCGAGAATCTGCGCCAGCGTCGCACGCGTGCCGCGCCTGGCGGCCGCCGCGGCGGTATCGGCCTGCAGGATCGGCTTGGTGAGTTCGAGGTACCAGTCACAGAAGTCATACCAGGTAAATTCGTACAGCGCCGTGGCCGCGTAGTCGAAGCGGTAGTCGCGCAGTGCGGCCTCGATGCGCTCGAGCATGCGGCCGAAGCGCGCGCGGATCCAGCGGTCGGCCACTGACAATTCAAGGCTCTCGCCGGCGGCGGGCGGCGGCGCATCCCCCACCGCCATGGTGACGAAGCGCGCCGCGTTCCACAGCTTGTTGCAGAAGTTGCGATAGCCCGCGACCCGCGCCATGTCGAAGCGGATCTCGCGGCTCGGTGAGGCGAGGGCGGCGAAGGTGAAACGCAACGCGTCGGTGCCGTGAGGCGCAATGCCTTGCGGGTACTGCTTGCGTGTCGCGCGCTCGATGGCGGGGGCGCGCTGCGGCTGCATGAGTCCGCTGATGCGCTTGGCGATCAGCGCTTCCAGCGCGATGCCGTCGACGATGTCGAGCGGATCGATCACGTTGCCCTTGGACTTGGACATCTTGTCGCCGTGCTCATCGAGGATGAGCCCGGTGATATAGACGTCGCGGAACGGCACCTCACCCATGAACTCAAGCCCCATCATCAGCATGCGGGCGACCCAGAAGAAGATGATGTCGAAGCCGGTGATGAGGACGCTTCCGGGGTAGAACTTCTCGAGCGCCGGCGACGGCTGCGGCCAGCCGAGGGTTGAGAACGGCCACAGGGCGGAGGAAAACCAGGTGTCGAGCACGTC
>PMHN01000116.1 GCA_003156695.1 Gammaproteobacteria bacterium | reverse complement strand
CGCGTGATGAGCTCGTCGGCGTGGCTCGGCTCCGCGACTCCGCTTGGATGTTAGGTTTCATTTCTCGATGTCACCACCATTTATTCGGCTGGGCTAAAGCCGTACATTTCCGCACACTTCGAGTAGCCCCAGCCTCTATTAGAGGCGAGTAGCCGGGAGGGGTCCGGGGAGGGTTTTGTTGCGGAGGCCGTCGCGTGGCGAGGTCGTTCAGTCCGTCGATGCTGGTTGAGTTGCGCGAGATGCCAAGCGAGCGCGCGCTGACGAGGATCGCGATTGATGTGAAGGTCGATCCGACGTATCGCCCTCTGAGGCAACCAGCGAGCCGCCGCTGGAACATACGCACGGTGAGCGGGGAGTTCGAGATCCTAACCACTGGCGCCAAGTGGTACGACACCCGAGCCAAGAAGGGCGGTGGCGGCGCGATCGATTTGGCCATGCATGTCCTGCAAGTCTCGTTCGTAGATGCGGTCAAGCAGTTGACGACCGCCCAGCGCGGGCATGGTCCAGATCATTCGTAAGGGCGCGTTACCGCATCCGGCGGAGGTACCGCTGAGTCTTCGCGCGGCGGCGGCGGCCGCGCACACGATCAAGTTGCGTGAGCCGCGCCCTGTCGGCTTTCCGCTGCTATTCGACGCGCAGAGTAACCTCATTGAGTCGGCAGTCGCGTACCTACACGAACACGGCGTGCAGCGCGCGCATTCCGCCGACACTGTGCGCACATACGCCGAGATTCTCCACGATTGGTTCGACACGCTCGAACAGAACGAGATCAACTGGCGCGCCGCGGCGCCGGTGGATCTCATCGCGTACCGCAACCGCATGGTGACCGAGCCGAGCGGCCACACCGCGCGGCCCTACAGTGCCCGTACGATCAACCACCGAGTCCGCGGCGTGTTGCGCTTTTATGAGTGGGCGGTGCGTACGCGATGGCTCACGACCTCGCCGCTGGTCGGTCGCGAGAGTGATTTTTCGATTCCGCGGCACGCGCGATTCTCCCGCCTCCGATCCGCCTCGAGCGCGGATGCCAGTTTCTTTGTGCTGCGGCAGTATGAGGCCATGCCGCGCCCGCTCGGCGCCGACCAAGTGCGGGAACTCCTGGCCGCGCTCCTGCCGCCCTACGATCTGATGGCGCGCTGGCAGATCTATACCGGATTGCGGGTGAGCGAGCTGCTGCGACTCAAGAGCAGCGACTTGAAGGAACCGCCTCACGCTCGAGATCAACCGTTCAAGCTCATCGATGTGCTGCGCAAGGGACGCAAGGAAGGTTACGTCATCGCCTCCCGGTCGCTCCTCGATGAGACGGCGGGTTTCGTGGCGATCGACCGGGAAGCATGGCTGCGTCGGCGCGCGCGCCGGGGTTTACCCACCGGCAAGGATGCGTTATTCATCGGCAGCCGTGGCACGGACGTCAGCAGGAACCGCTATCAGCAAGTCCTGCAGCGTGCAGGGCAAGCTTGCGGATTCAAGGTGGCGTCGCACGTACTGCGCGCCACCTTCGCCTGCATGATGCTCGAACGTCTCGAGCAGTTGGCGAAGGCTGGCGCCTCGATCAACCCCTTGTTCATCGTCAAGATCTTGATGGGTCACGAGCGCATCGAGACCACGGACCGATACCTGCGCGCGATCAGCATCGATTCCTGCGTGCTGACCGAGGTCTTCGATGCCTTAGGGTTTGGGTGACTGGGGTGCGAGCCCGCACTGTGCGCATGCGCCGCAAATTGGATCGATCCGCCTTAGGCAGCGCCACTCGCCCCGGGGCGCCTGCCACGGTGGAACTCGCCCGACAAGTGCGCAACACGCGGATCGACTTCGCATCGCTCGGCTTGCCGGCCGATGTCACTCATGCGCTGGCCGATGCATTCTGGCACCACTTCGGTATCCGCGACGCACGGTCCGTGCTCGTCCTGTGGGCGAACCTGAAGGTCTTCGGTCAGTTCGCCGTCGACACCGCGGCTCTGTCCAGCATCGCCGATGTCCATCGCGGCCTGCTTGCGCGCTACGTGGAGTGGCTCAACGCGCGCCGGCGCGCGACCGGCAAGCCCTGGAGCAAGTCGGCCTGCGCGAGTGCGTACACGACACTGCGCAAGCTCCTGCAGTGGCTCAAGCGCTGCCGCCCGGGTGTGCTCACTCCCATGGAGTACCCGTACAACCCATTTCCATGGCGTAACCGCGACACCGCGGGTGTGCTCAAGCTGCCCGCTGCAGGGCTGCGCGCGATCTTGAAGGCGTGTGAGCGCGAGATCGCCGAGATCCGCACGCGGCGCGCCGATTTCGCCCAAGAGCGTGCCGCGCATTGTAGCCCGGCCGCGAGTCCCGACGCCTCCCGCGCCGCCTTGGTCGCAGCGATCGAGCAGCGCTATGCAGGGATCATCCCGACCTGGAACGGATTACGAGCCGCAGGGGATCTCGCCCTCCTGCGCGGACTCAACAAGTTCGGTGGCACCAAAGAGATTGCGCCGCTCCTGTATCCGGATGCGCGCTCTGTGTTGCCGTACTACCTCGCGATCCTGATTCACACCGCCGGGAACCCCGAGCCGATCGCCGCCCTCACCACCGATTGCCTGCAACCGCTCCCTTTACTCGATGATCGGCAGATGCNNTGTGGGCCAAGCATCGGGCGGGTCAGATGCAACGCCGCTCGTTCAGCAGCAACGACCCCGATGAGCCGCCGGCGCTGGTGCGCGAGCTCCTCACCTACACCGAGCCGCTGCGGCGGCACGCGTCACCCGCCTTACGCCGCCGCCTGTTTCTGTTCCACGGCAAGTTCGGCATCGGTGGCCTCTCTGCCGGATTCGCGAAGACGATGATTCGGTCGCAGTTTACTGTGCGCCATGGACTACCCCATTTCGCCCTGGCATCGATTCGGCCGAGTGTCTTGAGCGCTTTCTATCGCGCCTCGGGAGATTTGCTCAAGGTGAAAGCGGTGGCCAACCACCGCAGCGTCGCCACCACCGTCCGCTATGTCGATACGCCCCAAGTTCAGGCCGAGCATCGCGCGCGCGTGGCCGCGTTGCAGAGCACCTTCCTCGGGCACATCGAACAGCCCACGGCGCGCCAGGCGCGAGATGCGACCCATGCAGACCCACCGCGCGCCGCCGGCGCCGCGGTGTCGATGTTCGGATTCGATTGCAAGGATCCTTTCGCCGGCATCGCCGCAGGCGCCCGGCGCGGACATCTGTGTACGCACTTTCTCGGCTGCTTCACCTGCCCGAACGCCATCATTCCCGACGATCCACGGACGCTTGCGCGCTTGACACAAGCGCGCGATCACCTACGCGCCGCCGCTGCAAGCCTGCACCCCGCGCGCTGGCAGGCGATCTACGCGCCGTCGTTGCTGATCCTAGAGCAGGATATTNNATTCTCCCGCGCTTCAGCGCAGCTGAGCTTGCCGCGGCGATTGCCCTGCATTCAACCCTGCCGCCCTTACCGGAGCTGCGGTGAAGGCGTGCCCAACACGGTCGCCAGCGGTGATTTCCCCCACGACCGCAGCGCGCGAGTCGATCTTGCTCAACTGCCAGTGGCACGATCCGGCCTGGACGCTCAAGCCAACCAACGCCTTGGAGCAAGTGCGGCCGGAGCGGATTCGCTGGGATTTCGAGTTGCCGTGTGGTCGGCGCTTCACCGATCCCGCCTACGCGGCGCTCCTTCAAAGCTCACGCACGTTCATCGCACTGATCCGAGGCCGCTCGCTCGGCACGGGGCTCGCCTCGCGCGCGAGCACCGCCGCAGGCTACTGGTTTTATCTACGGATGTTGATCCGTTGGATGGAAGAGCATCATTTCACCCGCTTCGCCGAGCTCGATGCGTCGCGCGAGCGCGATGAGATCGCCGTCAACGTCCTCTCGCTGGTTGGCCTGACGCGGGCCTTCGTCCCGGCGATGGTCGCGCGCCGCAGCGGCGGTATCATCAACCTCGCGTCGACGGCCGCATTTCAGCCGGTGCCGTACATGGCGACCTACGGCGCAACGAAGGCATTCGTCCTGTCGTTCAGCGAGGCGCTCGCGGAAGAAGTGCGTCGGCACGGCGTACGCGTCGTCGCACTGTGTCCCGGTCAAACGAGTACCGCGTTCTTCACCGATATCGAAGAGTCGCGGGTCGGTATGGCACGGACTGCCGAGCAGGTGGTGGCGACCGGTTTGCGCGCCTTGGAACGGGGCCGCGTCGTCGCGGTCGACGGCTTGGCGAATACCGCGATGACGTCGTCCGT
>PMHN01000034.1 GCA_003156695.1 Gammaproteobacteria bacterium | reverse complement strand
AGCCAGGCGTGGAACATGGCGTTCAGCTTCCACCAGTCGCTCCTCACCATCCCGCGCGAATTGGGCGAGGCGTCCACGGTCTACCAACTGAGCCCATGGCGCCGCTTCACACGACTGGAGTTGCCGTTCGGCGCGATTTCCCTCATCGCCAACAGCATGATGAGCTGGGCGGGCGGATGGTTCGTGCTCACCGCGTCCGAGCAGTTCCCGCTCAAGAACCTCCGGCTCCCCGGGCTCGGCTCCTACCTGCAGGCGGCGNNTCGTCGTCCTCGATCAGTTCCTCTGGCGCCCGCTGGTCGTCTGGTCGGATCGCTTCAAGTTCGAGCAGTCCGGCTCGGCCGACGCCCCCACGTCGCGCGTGGTGGAACTGCTCCAGGGATCGGCGCTCATCGAGTGGATGAGTCTCCGTGTGTGGCAGCCGGTCTGGCTATGGCTGGATCGTACCCTCGGCCATGCTGCGGCGACCACCCGCCGGTTCGCCCTCCCGGCCACGTACCGGAGGGGCGGCCGCAAAGCCGCGCGATGGGGCTTGATCGGGGTCGGTGGGGCATTGGTCCTGTGGGGCGTCGCGGCGACGATCCAGGAGCTCGCTGGCCTGCCCGGCGCCCAATGGGCGCATGTGTGGCTCAGCGCGGGGGCCACTCTTACGCGCACTATAATCGCCCTCGCGATCGCCGCCGCGTGGACAATTCCCGTCGGCGTGGCGATCGGATTCAATCCCAAGTGGGCGTATCGAGCGCAGCCCCTCGTACAGGTCGCGGCGTCCGTACCGGCGAATACCGTCTTCCCGATCCTCTTCGTCGTGTTGCTGGCGATCCCAGGCGGCCTCAACATCGCGTCGGTGCTCTTGATGCTCCTCGGCACGCAATGGTACGTGTTGTTCAACGTGATCGCAGGTGCTATGTCGATTCCGTCGGACCTCCGCGAAGCCGCCCTCGTGTACCAGGTCACCGGATGGCGCCGGTGGCGAACGCTGATTCTTCCGGGGATCTTTCCATACCTCGTCACGGGAATGATCACCGCTACCGGCGGAGCCTGGAACGCGAGCATCGTGTCGGAATACGTCAGCTACAAGGGTCACAAGATCATGACCCTGGGACTCGGCGCCTTGATAGCCGATTCGGCGGATCGCGGGGATTTTCCGCTGCTCCTGGCCAGCACGCTGGTGATGGCCGCGATCGTGATCACCGGCAATCGCCTGGTCTGGCGGCGCCTGTATACATTGGCTGAAGCGCGATTCCGGCTGGACTGACCTATGCCCTTCGGCCTCGTTCCTCGCTCAATCGTGGAGATGTGAATCGTGGCCACCATCACGACCCTTCCCACTCCCTCGCACGCCGGCGAGGTGTTGCTCGCCGCCGAGGATGTGAAGAAGTACTACGGCGACGACCGGTCGCCGGTGCTGGAGATGGTCACCGTCGAGCTGCGCGATGGGGAGTTCGTCGCGCTGCTCGGTCCATCGGGCTCTGGCAAATCGACCCTGTTGCGGACCATCGCCGGACTGATCACCCCCACCGCGGGCACGGTCATGGTCAGCGACATGCCCGGGGACGCCGCCGCTCACGGCGTCTCCATGGTGTTCCAGAGCTTCGCCCTGTTTCCATGGCTCACGGTGCTCGAGAACGTGCAGCTGGGACTCGAGGCACTCGGGGTTCCGGAGCCGGAGATGCGCAAACGCTCGCTGCAGGCGATTGACCTCATTGGCCTTGACGGCTTCGAGTCCGCCTACCCGCGCGAGCTCTCCGGCGGTATGCGCCAGCGCGTGGGGTTCGCCCGCGCGCTCGTGGTCCATCCCAACATCCTGCTCATGGACGAGCCGTTCTCCGCGCTCGATGTGCTGACCGCCGAGACGCTGCGCTCGGACTTCCTGGATCTTTGGGGTGAGGGGCAGCTGCCGATCAAGGCGGTGCTGCTGGTGACGCACAACATCGAGGAGGCGGTGCAGATGTGCGATCGGCTGCTGATCTTCTCGAGTAACCCGGGGAGGGTGGCAAGTGAGATCCCGATCGACCTGCCGCAGCCGCGGCACACACAGGACCCGCGCTTTCGGGCGCTCATCGAGCGGGTATACGTAGAGATGACCGCAAGACCCCGCGGCGAGCCACGCACGGGTCCCAAGGCCGAGCGTTTCCCGGGCACCGGCATCGGCACTGTGCTCACACATGTGTCGTCCAACGTCCTCACCGGCCTGCTGGAGGCGGTGAACGAGCCACCCTACAACGGTAAAGCCGACCTGCCGGTGATCGCCGAGGAGCAGCACCTGGAAGTCGACGAACTGTTTCCTGCGGCCGAAGCGCTGCAGCTGCTGCGCTTCGCCGAAGTCGAGGGCGGCGATATGAAACTGACGGAGGCGGGGCTGCAGTTTGCCCACGGGGAGACCGATGATCGCAAAAAGCTCTTCGCACGCCACCTGATCACGTACGTGCCACTCGCAGCCCATGTGCGCCGGGTGCTCGATGAGCGCGCCAGCCACACCGCTCCCAAGAGCCGTTTCTTCGATGAGCTGGAGGACTACATGGCCGAGGACGCCGCAGAGCAAACCCTGCGCACCATCATCAGCTGGGGTCGCTACGCGGAAGTATTCGCGTACGATGACAACCGCCAGGCGTTCAGCCTGGAAAATCCTGCCTGAACACCCGTCGGTCGGCCTGAGGGAATCCGGGGCGACGCAGGCGCTCCCCGCAAGAATTGCCCGATTGATTGCGGACGTCCAGAATGCCGGCCGTGAAAGAATTACCGGGGGGCGGCGACCTTGAAAAGCCGCGCGAGCAAGCGCGCCCGTCGCCGGCGGCAGCGCCAGGGGCATTGCCGCGCCGGCTTCCCGCCACGACTGACTCATCGCGCGAGGCGATGCTTACCCGGCAGCAACGTCTGCGCGATGACGGCTACGAAATCGAGCAGATCGCGGGTCGCGGCCCCGAGATCGAGCCCGAGCGGCTCGCCGGCAGCATCGAAGGTTTCGTCGGCTTTGCCCGGGTGCCTCTCGGGGTTGCAGGTCCCGTGCGGATCGCGGGCGCGGCCGCCTCGGGAGATTTCTTCGTGCCGCTGGCGACCAGCGAAGGCACGCTGATTGCCTCATTCCAGCATGCGTTCAACGCCATCAACCGCTGTGGTGGCGCGCGCGCGCTGTGCAGCCGCGAGCAGGTCGGCCGCGCGCCGTGCTTCGAGTTCGAGAGCCTGACGCAGGCCGGCGAGTTTGCCCGCTGGCTGCCGACGCGGCTGGCTGCACTCCAGGAGACCACTGCGGCAGCGTCGCGGCACTGCCGGCTGCTCGAAGTGCGCGCGGCGGTCGTCGGCAACACGGCCTACGTGGTGCTGGAATTCGCCACCGGGGACGCGGCGGGACAGAACATGGTCACGAAGGCCGCTGAGGCTGTCTGCCAGCGCGTGTTGGCCGAGACACCCGTCGGTCCGCGCTCGTGGCTCATCGAATCGATGCTCTCGGGTGACAAGCGCGCCACGGCACAGTCATTTCGCGGGGCGCGTGGGCGTAACGCGAGCGCGGAAGTGCTGCTACCGGCCAAACAGATCGAACGCTACTGGCGCACCGATGCCGACAGCATGGCGCGTGCCTGGCATCAGGCGGTCAATGGCGCCGCGCAGGCGGGCACCATCGGTCTTCAGGGTAATGTCGCGAACGCAATTGCGGCGCTCTTCATCGCGTGCGGCCAGGATGCGGCGTGCGTCGTTGAGGCGACGACGGCGCTGACGCGGGTCGAAAGCCTGCCCGGTGGTGACGCCTATGTGTCCGTGACCCTGCCGAATCTCATCGTTGGCACCGTCGGCGGCGGGACTTATCTGCCCACCGCACGGGAATGCCTCGCCATGCTCGGGTGTGCCGGGGATGGCAAGGCGAGCAAGTTTGCGGAAGTCTGCGCGGTGGTGGCGCTTGCCGGGGAGCTGGCGATTACCGGCGCCATGGCGAGCGGCAACTTCGCGAGCGCGCATGCGGCCGGCGGCCGCCGCGCGCAGAGCGACGGCGGCGGCCCGGCGTGAGGCGCAACCGCAAACCCATCCGGACCTTCCTGCTGCGACGCGTGTTTCCACCCATCGCACTGTGGATCTATCGGCGCTGGGGCGGCTCGTGGCGCTATGTGACAGAGAACGAGCAGGTACTCACGAATCTGCTGCGCGGCCCGCGGCCGCTCGTCGGCGCGTTTCTGCACGGCCGCACGTTTCAGCTCCTTTACTACTTCAGTCGCCCGGAACGCGGACGCTGGATCCTCATGTGTTCGCAGAGCCGCGACGGGGATTTCATGGCTCAGGTAGAGCAGGGTCTGGGCTTTCGCGTGGCACGCGGCTCATCTGGAAAGGGTGGGGCACGCGCCCTGGTGCAGATGATCAAGGGACAGCGCGAGGACCGGGGCCTGAGCTCGTGTCTCGCCGTTGATGGTTCACGCGGGCCGCGCGGCGTCGCCCAGTTCGGCACGCTGACGCTCACGCAGAAAACCGGTGGGGTGCTGTTGCCCGTGGCGGCATCGACTCGCGACGCCTGGATCTGCGGCAGATGTTGGGACCGGAACGTGATGCCGAAGCCGAACGCGCAAATTCGCATTCTGATCGGAGAGCCGCTCGAGGTGCCCCCCGGGCTCGACGCCGCGGCGCTCGAAGACAAGCGTGCGCTGCTCGAGCAGCGCCTGCTCGCGATGCACACCGAACTTGACGCGCGTACCGGCTTCAAGGATTCGCACCCGTTGCGGGCCGAAGGTGGAATCGCACCGCGCCTGGTTCCCGATACCGCCGCATAGCGCGTTAGGGCCGCGCCTCGGGCAGCGGTTCAGTGAGCGTTCTTCTGGTCGCGCACCACGATCGCAAGCGTCCTGGCCAGGATTTTGATGTCGAGCCAGGGCGACCAGTTGCGCAGGTACTCGAGGTCGTAGCGCACGCGCTCGCTCATCGTCTCTAGCGTTTTAGTTTCACCACGCAGGCCATTCACCTGCGCCCAGCCCGTCATGCCGGGCCGCACCTTGTGACGGATCATGTAACCGGAGATGAGTTTGCGGTACTGCTCGTTGTGCGCGATGGCATGCGGCCTCGGACCCACGACGCTCATCTTCCCCTGAAGCACGTTCAGCAGCTGCGGAAGCTCATCGATCGAGGTGCGCCGCAGCCAGCGCCCCAGCCAGGTTACGCGCTGATCGTCCTTCGCCGCCTGGCGCACTACGGCGCCGTCTTCGCAGACGTTCATGGTGCGGAATTTGTATACGAGGATTTCTTCGCCGTTCAGGCCATAGCGACGCTGACGGAACAGCACCGGCCCGCCGGAGGTGAGCTTGACGGCTAGCCCGACCAGCAGCATCAGCGGCGACAGAACGATCGCCGCCAGCGCGGCGACCACGATGTCGGTCACGCGTTTGAGGACGGCGTCGGTGCCGTGGAAGGGCGTGTCGCACACCGACAACGCGGGCATGCCGTTGATCTCTACCAGCCGGCCCTGGATCAGGTCGAAGGCGAACACGTCGGGCACGAAGTAGATCGAGGCGGTGGTGTCGCGCAGTTCGCGCACCATGTCCCCTATGCGCGGCACGTTCGACAGCGGCAGGGCGATGTAGATGGAGGTAACGCCATGGGTGCGGGCGAACTCGGCGACATCCTTGCAGTGCCCCGCGAACTGTGCGGGATCAATCACCTGCGCCACACGGTCGGGGCTGCGGAAATCGAAAAATCCGAGAAAGCCGCCCTTCGGCAGACGCCGGAACAACTCGAAGCCGACGCTGTTGGCGCCGATTATGAGATAGCGCGGGGCGCGGCCGCTATGGGCGATGAGCCACCTGGTGCGCACGCGTGCCAGGTGTACCGCCTCGAGGCACAGCGGCGTGACGGCGAACCAGGTCAGCATCATCACGCGTGAGAACTGCGCACCGACCTTGAAGAGGAACGCGCCGAACAACAGCACGCCCACCACGCACGCCCATTCGAAGAGAATGCGTCCGAATTCGCTGGACAGCGAGGCGCTGGTGTCGATGTCGCTGGTGCGCTTGCGGAACACGCGACTGGATACGATGAAGGTGAGCGCCGCAACGCCGCCGATCGCCGGTGTAAGTTTGCCGCCGAAGCCGAGCGCACACGCCAACAGCGTGACCACGCAGATCAGTGGGTCGAGCTGGCTGAGTATGACGAAGATCGCGGGCTCCACGCTGCCAAAGCGCACGCGCCGTTGCGCGTCGTGTCCCGTGACAGAATCGATTACCGCCGCCAAAGTCAGTCTCCCAATTCTTAAGTGTTCTTGATTGTGTTGGGCATCGTTACTTCATCACGTCAAGCGTCCGTCCGTCCGCCGTGGACCCGCAAACTGTGAACCGGGTCATACACACCTGAGACATAAGCAGCATTCCATGCCAACGCGAAGTGCATCGATTTGATCCCGGAACTTGCAGGCGGTTCCCACCGCTCTTTAAGTCGTGAGGCGCCAGAGACTTAGAGTTCGTACCAACCGTTGCCCCAGGCCCGATTATACGCTCGTGCCGCTGACGACGCAGCGCTCGCGCGCAGTCGCCTGCACGCGACACCTCCAGGGGCCGCAGGTCGCGCTGGGGGCGGTGGTGAATCATCCAGCGCTAACCCGGTAGCGTTATGTTAACCGCTTACCGCCATACCTAACTCACGGGACCACGCCGCTGGGCGTGGCCGCCCGGGTGGCGCGGCTCAAAACGAGCTGATAACCGCGCCAACGATACGCGCGCGTGCGGTCGAGCTTGCGGCGCAGATACGTTGCCGACAGCGATGTGTCAATTCGTAACTACGCCGCCATTCGCGCGTGACACGCTCTAGGCGCAGGCCCGAAAGCAGCAGCTGCGGCACCCCGCGACTCGATGTGCGCTGGGCGCGCTGCCGTCGATCGAACAGTCAGCACGAGATCCTGGGCGAGCTGTTCGTCGTGGGTGGACTGCGTACGGTGGGCCCATGGGCCCGGCGCTCATGCGATCTTGGCTACCACGTTAAGATATTGAATTGAAGCAGTTCAAGCGGCGCGGCCGCCTGCGTCCCAGAAGCCTTTGAAGTACTTTGCCATGAGTCAGCAATAAATCATGTCCGAGCTGTGTGCTGAACTCGCGGCCCTGTTTCCCCCCGGCGCAGTCGCGGCCCAATTGCACGGGGTCGCGCAGCCCGAATATTTGACTAAAGATGAGATCAGCGCCGTGAGCCACTGTTCTGAGAAGCGTGTAAGCGACTTTACTGCCGGACGCCTGTGCGCCCGCCGGGCGCTGAAGGAGTTGGGAATCGAGGGCTTCTCGTTGCTGCCCGCAAGAGACCGGCAACCTGTCTGGCCGAAGGGGATTGCCGGCAGCATTACGCACACGGAGGGGTACTCGGCGGCGGTGGTGATCCGACAGGGGAGCGTGCGCAGCGTGGGCCTCGACGCCGAGCGGGTCGCCGCCGTGCACGAGGAACTCTGGGCTCGCATTTGCGCGCCGGCTGAGCTCAGGAACCTGCGCGCGTTTCACGGCACGCGGCGCGGCGAGCGCGCGGCAGTGACCTTCGCCGCCAAGGAGGCCTTTTACAAGAGCCAGTTTGCGCTGACCGGGGAGTGGATCGGATTCGCGGACGTGGTGGTCGAGTTGGAAGACGAGTCGGGCGGGGGAGGCGTGTTCACGGTGACACCGCAGCGGCCGGTGCTGCTGCAGAGGCAAGAGCCGCGGCAGCTGGCGGGACGTTTTCGCCGCCACGGCGAGTTCGTATCGGCGGGCATCGCGCTTTGCTGACGGAATGCACGTACCGGTACTGAGCTCGCGATATCAGGTGCAAAGAAATCTGAAGAAACCTGCGGCACGCGCCCGCTCGCGCCGCGCTCGCGGATGCGCGTATCGTCGGCCGGGATGACGAATATGCCCGCAACCGATGCGCGACCGAAGCTTCTGATCATCGATGACGATCGCGAGCTGTGCTCGATGCTGGCGGAATACTTGAGTCCCGAAGGCTTCGCGGCGCAGACCGCGGGCACCGGCCCGCTGGGACTCGAGCACCTGGCCCGCGAGGCACCCGATCTGGTGGTGCTCGACGTGATGCTTCCGGAACTCTCCGGCTTCGAGGTACTGCGCCGGATCCGCACGACCAGCCGCGTCCCGGTGATCATGCTGACCGGGTGCCAGCCGGCCGCCCGGCGAGATAGGGGAGGGGGAAGTGGCATCGCCGGCCCGGCCGGCGGGAAGATGGAGCCCGAGGAGCTGCCCATGGACTTCATCCAGCCGACCAGCTGGGCCGACGCACTGTCGGCCAA
>PMHN01000259.1:256-7149 GCA_003156695.1 Gammaproteobacteria bacterium | reverse complement strand
GCGACGCCAGCGTGCCGATGTGATGTCGGCCTTTGACGGCGTACCACCCGAGACCCGCTCCGAGAATCACGGCGATGTAGACGAACGCGCCCCAGGTGTTACTCCAGGGTGTGCCGTAGACGGCTTCGCGCGGCCAGGCCAGGTTGAGCGCCATCCCCGTGCCCCACAGCACCGCGACGATGTTGACGAACATTCCCCACCTGCCCATGGTGAAGTAGCCACCTGCCACGAGATCTGCGGGGGGCCATTGCCCTTGCAGGCGCTTCTTCAGAAGTGGGCCCGTCACCATCAAGTACGCCAAGTAGATCATGATGACCGCAATCGAGGTCAGCACCGTGAAGATTTTCGGCTGTCCGATGTTGACGATCAGGATCAGCTCGGCAATCACGCCGATCAGGATGGCAGGAACAATAGGCGTCTGCGTCCTGGAATTCACCCGCGCAAGCTTCTCGCCGAACGGCAGTGCGTTGTCGCGCGCCATTGCGAAGGTCAATCGGATGGCCGCGGTATGCACGGCCAGCGAGCACACCGTCACCGCGACCACGATGCAGACCAGGAATACCTTGCCCAGCGGACCCCACATCACCTGCTCGACGATATATTGCAAGCCGCCGCTGCTGCTGCCGATCCTCGGATCCTGCAAATTGGGTGCTGCCATGATTGCGAACACCAGGATTGCACCACCGATGACGAACGAGGCCAGGATGGCCCGCAGAATGGCCCGGGGAGCGGTGCACCGAGGCTCCATTGTCTCCTCACCCAGTGAACTGGCGGTGTCGAAGCCGTACATCACGTACCCGGAGGCCAGCGACGCCACCAGGAAATCACTCAGGAAGCCCCAGCTCTTGCCAGCACCGTAGCCGCTGGTAGAGAAGAAGACTTCGGGACCCCGCTTGATGTTGAGCGCCAGGATGATCGCTATCAGGCAGGCAGCGATCAGCTCGATAAAGACGCCCGCGCTGTTGATCATTACCATCCAGCGCACACCGAGCGCATTGACGACGGTGGTGAACAGGATCAAGACCGTGCCGAGGATCACCGCGTTGGTGGCGAAATCGTAGGTACCACTGCCGTCGCCGATGATCTGGAAGCCGCTCCACAGCCGCGGCAGGTTGAGTTGCAGCGCCAGCACCACGGCAGACAGGGTGACAATCGAGGCAGTGAGCATCAGCCAGCCCGAAGACCAACCTACGATCCGGCTGCCCAGTAGCTTGGACCAGTTATAGACCGATCCGGCGATGGGGTACTTGGCGGCCAGCTCCATGAAGCACAGCGCGACCGCCAACTGACCGATGAGCACCAGCGGCCAGGACCACAGATAGGCCGGCCCGGCAGTGCCGAAGCCGAAGTAGAACAGCTGAAAGGTACCGGTGAGTATTGAGATATAACTGACGCCGGCAGCGAAGCTGCCGAACGCCCCGATGCTGCGAGCAAGGGACTCTTTGTAGCCGAAGTGCTCCATGCCACTGTCGGTCTGTCCGGCAGCGTTGTTCTTGACCACGCCTTTGTCCTCTTTAGAAAGGGGTCGTCGCTCGGGCAATCCTACCGACGCAGGTGTTGCAGCAGGCACGCCGCGGCGGATCCTCGCGTGCCGCGGGCCCCGAAGGGGGGATATGCACTTGACCCGTAAGGCCCTCCGACTCCATCATTTCCGCCACGTCTTGAATAGCCGTTTAACAGACGGGCTGTCAAGTACCGAAGAGCCGGGCAAGTCCCTGAGCATCCAAGGAGTATCGAGCTTTGAACCGTTGCTCCGCCGGGTCCCCGAAACGCGCAGCTCAAGGCGCCTGGGGATCACCCCATTGAACAGGCGATCAATGACCTTCAAGGACCTGGTGCATCAGGCGACGCCCGGCGACCAGCTTGAGGAAGCCCGCCGGATACAGCTCGTCGAGGTCACGATCGACAGTCTGGCGGCAGTCGGCTACGTCGGCACCACACTTGTGCAGATCTCACGGCGCGCGGGCGTGTCTCCCGGACTCGTCGCGCATTATTTCGGCGACAAGGACGGGCTGCTCGAAGCCGCCTTTCGCACCCTGGCGCGCACGCTGGCGACCCGCGTGCGAGCGAGACTCGCGCTGGCGCGCACCCCGCGCGGGCGCGTGCAGGCGGTCATAGACATTAACCTCGCGCCGGAGGAATTCGACCGACGCTCGGGAACGGCATGGCTCGCATTCTGGGGCCAGGTGCTGCACGTGCACGGTCTTAAGCGCGTGCAAAACGCTTATCAGCGCCGCATGCTTTCCAACTTGCGCAACGATCTGCGGCGGATGGTGCCGCACGAAGAAGCACACGGCCTTGCGGGCATGATCGCCGCGATGATCGACGGCGTGTGGTTGCGCGCCGCGCTGTCGGAATGGCAGGAATCCGACAGCGAAAGTGCCCAGGCGATGTTGACGGCCTTCGTCGACAGCCGGCTGAAGGACTTTGCCCAGACATCGCCACCCCCGGCGATTCGCCCGCTGGACACAACGCGGCGGCCGCCCCACGCCNNCGGCGACAGGTTCGCGGTGGTAAATCCCGCCAGCGGGGAAGTCCTCGCCGAACTCACGGCCGACGGTCCCCAACAGGTAAATGCCGCCGTAGCCCGGGCAGTGGCGGCACAGAAGCACTGGGGAGCGCTGAGCGGTGTCGAGCGCGGCCGGGTATTGCAGCGGGCCGCGCAGCTCTTACGCTCGCGCAACGCGGAGCTCGCGGAGCTCGAGACACGCAACACCGGCAAGCCGATCAGCGAGACACTCGCTGTTGATGTGCAGTCGGGCGCGGACTGCCTGGAATACTACGGGGGGCTCGCGGCCGGGATCGCCGGCGAGCACCTGAACCTCGGCGCCCAGGCTTTTGGCTACACGCGCCGCGAGCCGCTCGGGGTGGTCGCCGGCATTGGCGCCTGGAACTACCCGCTGCAGATCGCGTGCTGGAAGGCGGCGCCGGCGCTCGCATGCGGCAACGCCATGCTGTTCAAGCCAGCGGAACTGACCCCGCTCACCGCCGTGAAGCTCGCCGAGGTGTTTGCGGCCGCGGCACTCCCCGACGGACTCTTCCAGGTCGTGCAGGGCGGCGCGGATACCGGGCGGCTGCTGACGCGCCACCCGCAGATCCGCAAGATCTCGCTCACCGGGGAAGTCGGGACCGGCAAGGCCGTCATGGCGGACGCGGTGGCATCGCTGAAGCAGGTGACGCTGGAGCTCGGTGGCAAGTCCCCGCTCATCGTGTTCGGGGATGCGAAGCTCGATAACGCGGTGGCGGGCGCGCTGCTGGGGAATTTCTATTCCGCCGGGGAGGTGTGTTCGAACGGCACCCGCGTATTCGTCCACCGCAGTATCCGTGCGCGCTTTCTGGAACTGCTGTGTGCGCGCACCGCGGCCATGCGCATCGGCGACCCGCTCGACCCTGCGACGCAGGTGGGCGCGCTGATCTCCGAAGCGCACATGGAAAAAGTTCTGGATCTCATCGCGCGCGGACGCGAGCAGGGCGCGCGCGTGCTGACCGGCGGGGTACGCGTGACGCGTGGCGACCTCGTGAACNNATCGTGAACGGCTTTTTCGTCGCGCCCACGGTGTTCGACGCCTGTCACGACGACATGGACATCGTGCGCCAGGAGATCTTCGGCCCGGTCATGTCGGTGCTGGAATTCGATGATGAGGACGAGGTGATCGCGCGCGCCAACGCCACCGAGTTCGGCCTCGCGGCGGGCGTGTTCACCAACGACCTGACGCGCGCACACCGTGTGATCGCGCAGCTGCAGGCCGGCACCTGCTGGATCAACCACTACAACGTGACGCCGGTGGAGCTGCCGTTTGGCGGCGTCAAGCTCTCGGGTCTGGGACGCGAGAACGGCCGGGCGGCAATCGAGCACTACACGCAACTCAAGAGCGTCTATGTCGCCATGGGCGACGTCGACGCGCCTTACTGAAGGCACGGCTTCGACCCGCCTCACCGTGAGCGAAGAAACTGTCGACTATGTGATCGTCGGGGCGGGTTCCGCCGGCTGCGTGCTGGCGGATCGTTTGAGCGCCGACGGTAAGGACAGCGTGCTGTTGCTCGAGTACGGCGGCTCGGATCGCTCGCTGTGGATCCAGATGCCGACCGCCCTGTCTGTTCCGATGAATATGCCGCGCTACGACTGGCGCTACTACACTGAAAGTGAGCCGCACCTGGATGGCCGGCGCCTGCACACACCGCGCGGCAAGGTGCTCGGCGGCTCNNCCGCCGCGCCGAGCGGCGCGCGGAAGGCAGCGACGACTATCGCGGTGGCGACGGCCCGCTCGACACGCGTCGCGGGCTGCTCACCAACCCGTTGCACGCAGCGTGGCTCGAGGCGGGCCGTCAGGCCGGCTACCCGCTGACGGCCGACATGAACGGCTTTCAGCAGGAAGGCTTCGGACACATGGACATGACTGTAGGCGGCGGGCGCCGCTGCAGCGCTGCCAACGCCTACCTGCGGCCGGCGCTGGGTCGGCGCAACCTCACCGTGCGCACGCACGCGCTCGCCACGCGCATCCTGTTCGACGGCCGGCGCGCGGTCGGGCTCCGTTATCAGCGTGGCGGCGAGCCGCGCGAGGTGCGCGCGCGCCGCGAAGTCATCGTGTGCGCCGGACCTATCAACTCGCCGCAGTTGCTCAAGCTCTCGGGAGTGGGACCGTCTCAGGAGCTGGCCGATCACGGCATCGCGGTGGTGCACGAACTGCCGGGTGTTGGCGAGAATCTGCAGGATCACCTCGAGTTCTACTTCCAGGTGGCGTGCCGCGAGCCCGTGACCCTCTATGGTCAGATGTCAGCGCTGCGTCGCGCGCTGATCGGGGTGCGCTGGCTGCTCAGGCGGGATGGCCTGGGCGCCACGAACCACTTCGAGAGCGGCGGCTTCATTCGCAGTCGTGCCGGCGTGCGCTACCCCGACATCCAGTTCCATTTCCTGCCGATGGCCGTCAGTTACGACGGCTCGTCGCTGGCGCGCGAGCACGGCTTTCAGGCGCACGTTGGGCCCTTGCGCTCGCAGAGTCGCGGCTGGGTGCGCCTGGCATCTGCCGAACCGCGCGATAAGCCGAAAATCTTCTTCAACTACATGTCGAGACCCGAGGATTGGCAGGAAATGCGCGCCTGCGTGCGGCTGACACGCGAGATCGTCGCGCAGCCGGCCTTCGATCGCTATCGGGCGCGGGAGATCCAGCCGGGAGAAGCCGTGCAGACGGATGGACAGATCGATGCCTTCGTCCGCGCCAAGGTCGAGAGCGCCTTCCATCCTTCCTGCTCGTGCCGGATGGGCAACCCGGCCGAGCGGCTGACGGTGGTTGATCCGTCAACGCGCGTCGTCGGCGTGGACGCGCTGCGGGTCGTCGACTCCTCGATCATGCCGTCAATCACGACGGGCAATCTCAACGCGCCGACCATCATGCTGGCGGAGAAAGCCGCCGACCACATCCGCGGTGCCGCGCTCCTGCCGCGTGCGAGCATGCCGTACTACGTCGCGCCCAACTGGGAGCAGGCGCAGCGTTAGAACTGGTAGCCGAAACTGCCGGTGATGACCCGCGGCCGCAGCGGTGTCTCTGCGGTGATGAATTGCTGCGAGCTGATGAACGTGCTGGCGTTCGAGTCGGTCAGGTTCTCGATGGTGAGAGCGAAGTGCCAGGCGCCCTTGGCGACACCGGCCGCGGCGTCGTAGGTCGTGTAGGCGGGATTCTCGAACCGTCCCCGCGAGGTGCTCACCGCGCCGCCGAGGCTGTAGGTGGGATTCGCACCTGCCTGGGTGAAGGAATCGGCGGTATGGAACGCACCGGCCTGAACGTAAGGGGCGTAACCGTTGATGCGCCACTCGTAGCGGGCGTGCACGCTGAACTGCAGCGGCGGCGCGTCGGCACTCGGGGAGCCGACAGNNTTGTTGACGATCAATGATGGCGAATTCACCTGGTCGCTGTTGTTCCAGGCGGCCGCAGCCTGCAGAGAGAATCCATCCGTGAGCTGCGCCGCCAAAGAGGTCTCGATGCCCTTGATGACGAAGTTCTGACCGTTGGTATCGTAGAACAGGTTGCCGACCACGCCGGGGTTGAAGAACTCGACCTGCACGTTGTCCCAGTTCTCGCGGTATATGGCGCCGTTCCACTGCAGGCGATGGTTGAAGAACTCCGTCTTCCAACCGATCTCGTTGTTGGTCAGGTTGTCGGACTGGTAGGACGAGGGAATGATGTATTGCGCAAAGTTGGTCGATCCCGGGACCCCGGGTTGGGTCAGGTTCAGATAGGCGTGGGGCGCGCCACCGTTCTGATTGAATCCGCCCGGCCGGAAGCCTTGCGAGAACGTGTAGTAGGCCATGACATCCGGTGCGATGTGCCAGGTCAGATTGACGCGGCTGCGGAAGCCGCTCTCGGTGTCGTGGAGGTTGTCGTAGTTGAGGTTGTAGCTGTAGTACAGGGAGCCAAATGACGGTATGGGGTACGGGTTGGGAGAGTTAGCCACGTAGCAACCATCACCGGTAGTGCCGAAGACATTGGCACCGTTCAAGCCCCCCTGGAAGCAACCGAAGCTCGACAGCACGCTACCCTGCATGGAGTTGTCGAAGTGGAAATAGCGTGTGCCGGCGGTGAGCGTCAGGGTCTTGGGAATAAGGTCGAAGTCCCACGAGGTGAAGAAGGCCAGCTGCTTAACGTCGCGCACCTGGTCCTGGTAGAAGGAGGTGTTGTTGCCCTGCACACCCGGACTCTGCACGGTGGTGCCAGGGATGGTGCCAACGTTCGACAGGCAGCCGGTATCGCCCGGATCCACGCCAGGCGTGCCGCTGGAGGTGCACGGCGGAACAGTCTTGTAGTTCCAGGCGGTCTGATCGTAGAGCTTGTTGTCCTCCCAGAACGCGCCGAGGATGCCGCGCAGGCGCCACTCGTCCGGGGTGCTGAAGCGCAGCT
>PMHN01000259.1:0-203 GCA_003156695.1 Gammaproteobacteria bacterium | reverse complement strand
CGTTGCGCACCAGGTAGCCGCCGGTGTAGACGGCGCGGATGTCGCCGAATTTGCCATTCAGGGTCCACGCGGTGCTCTCAAACTGGTCCTTGTCGTTCGCCGGGTTGAACAGGGTGACCTCGAGCGGCTGCAGCGGCGCGCCATTCGAGGAAAAGGGCTGCTGGTAGAACACGCCGTCCGCGTTCATGTCCTGGTAGGACTGC
>PMHN01000099.1 GCA_003156695.1 Gammaproteobacteria bacterium | reverse complement strand
GCGCCCGGCGACGACGACCTGCTCGCGGGAGCCGCGGCGGGAATCGCGCGACTGAATCAGCGTCACGGACCGGGACCTGCCGGCGTGAGATTTTTGCTGCTCCATCGCCGGCGCGTCTGGGACGAAGCTGAAGGCGTGTGGATGGGTCGGGAGCGCAAACGCGGAAAGCTGCACGAGCTGAATCGCCTGCTCCGCGGCGGAACTGATACGACGTTCGTCGCGTCGGACGGGCATCCGCCGGCAGTCCCCGGCGGCGTGCGCTACGTGATCACACTCGACGCCGACACCCGTCTGCCGCGCGGCGCCGCCAGGCGGATGGTCCACAAGATGGCGCATCCGCTCAACGCTCCCCGATTTGACCAGCAACTCGGCCGCGTGGTCGAAGGTCACGGACTTCTTCAGCCGCGAATCACTGCGTCACTACCGACCGGGCGCGACGGATCGGTTTTCCAGCGCGTGTTCTCGAGCGCCGCCGGAATCGATCCCTACGCCTTCGCCGTCTCCGACGTTTACCAGGATCTTCTCGATGAAGGTTCTTACAGCGGTAAAGGCATTTACGATGTGGACGTGTTCGAGGCCGCGCTCGCGGGCCGCGTTCCCGACGACACGCTTCTGAGCCACGATCTTTTCGAAGGAACTTTCGCGCGCTCGGGATTGGTCTCTGACATCGAACTGGTCGAAGAGTTTCCGCCGCGCTATGACGTTGCCGCCGGCAGACAGCATCGATGGGCCCGCGGCGACTGGCAACTGCTGCCGTGGATTCTCGGCCGTGCCCACGCTTCCAACGCTGACCCGGCTACCTTGCAGCCGCGTGACGGCCGATCGTCGATGCCGGCGCTCGGGCGCTGGAAAATGATCGACAACCTGCGCCGCACGCTGTCGGCGCCATTCGTGTTCCTGGCATTGGTCGCAGGGTGGACGCTGCCGCCGGCGGCCGCTGCGATGTGGACCGTGTTCATTGTCGCGACGATCGCGACGGCGCCGATGCTCCCGTTCGTGACCGGAATCATCCCGCGGCGCCGCGATATCTCCAAGCGCAGCCATCTCCTCGCCGTCGGTAAGGATTTGGTGGCGGGAATGTCGCAGCTCGCGATGATGCTGACGCTGCTTGCGCATCAGGCGTGGCTGATGATCGATGCGATCGGCCGGACACTGTTTCGCCTGTTCATAAGCCGGCGCAATCTTCTGCAGTGGGTCACCGCGGCCCAGACCAAGCTAAGGCCGCAGTTCAAGCTCGAGAGCGCCTATCGCCGCATGAGCGGCGGCGTCGTGATCGCGCTGCTTGCCGCAGCCCTGGTCGGGTATTTCCGCCCCGACGCCTGGCGCGTGGCAGCGCCGTTCGTGCTCCTGTGGCTCGCATCCCCCGCCATAGCCGTGTGGATCAGTCTCTCGGCACTGGTCGTGGGGCGCCTCGCGATCACGGATGCAGACGCCCGGGGCTTGAGACTCATCGCCCGCCGCACCTGGCGCTACTTCGAGACCTTCGTCACGGCGGACGACCAGATGCTGCCGCCGGATAACTTCCAGGAAGACCCGCACCCGGTCCTGGCGCATCGAACCTCCCCCACCAACATGGGCCTGTATCTGCTGTCCGCCGTCAGCGCCCGCGATTTTGGGTGGGCGGGAACGAGTGAGATCGTCGATCGGTTGGAAGTAACGCTCGCGACCATGAATCGCCTGCCGCGCTTTCGCGGTCACTTCTATAACTGGTACGACACACGGGATCTGCGCCCCCTGGATCCGCGCTACGTCTCTTCCGTGGACAGCGGCAACCTCGCGGCGCACCTCATCGCACTCGCCAACGCGTGTCGGGAGTGGATCGAGGTGCCCGTCGTCAAGCGCTTGTCATGTGCCGGAATTGCAGATGCCGTGTCCCTTGCACGTGCAGCCCTCAAAGAGCTGCCTGACGAGCTGCGCAGCCACACCATCGCTGCAGTGCAGGGTGAACATGCCCTGGATATGCTCGCCGCGGCGCTTGGCGACGACGAGACCGAGGGTCTGGACGTTGCCGCGCGGCTGGGAAAAATAGCACCTCTGGCCGCCACGCTCACCGACATCGCGCAGGCGCTCGCCGCTGAGCTCGGTGATGAGGTGGGCGGGGAGGTCGCTTTTTGGGCGGCAGCGGCGGGACGGTCGGTCGGGAGCTGGCAGCGGGATCTGAGCCTCACTGAGGAGGGTATCCGGGTTCTCGCTCAACGGCTGGCGGTGATTCAGTCAACCGCGCGGGAAATGTCCGACGCGATGCAGTTCGGGTTTCTCCTGGATCCGGAGCGTCGACTCCTCTCGATCGGCTACCGCGCGACTGAGGGCACACTCGATCCAAGCTGCTATGACCTGCTCGCCTCCGAGGCGCGCCTGGCGAGCTTCGTAGCCATCGCCAAGAACGATGTGCCGGCACGGCACTGGTTCCGGCTCGGGCGCGCGGTCACACCCGTTGGGACTGGGGCGGCTCTGATCTCCTGGTCGGGGTCGATGTTCGAATACCTGATGCCGTCCCTCGTCATGCGGGCGCCATTCGGCAGTCTGCTCGAACAAACCAACCGCCTCATCGTGCAGCGCCAAATCCAGTACGGGGTTGAGCTCGGAGTTCCCTGGGGCGTTTCCGAATCCGCCTACAACGCGCGCGACTTCGAGCTCACCTATCAGTATTCGAACTTCGGTGTGCCGGGCCTGGGGCTAAAGCGCGGCTTGAGCGAGAACGCGGTGATCGCCCCCTACGCCACCGCCCTGGCCGCGATGGTCGACCCGAAACGCGCGTCGCTGAATTTCTCGAGCCTCATGGCGGTCGGCGCGCGCGGCCGGTATGGCCTCTATGAAGCCCTCGACTACACCCCCAGCCGTCTGCCTGAAGGCTCCCGGGTTGCCATCGTGCGTGCGTTCATGGCGCATCACCAGGGCATGACCGTGGTTGCCATTGCCAACGTGCTCTTCGAGGGCAGGATGCGCGAACGCTTTCATTCCGAGCCGGGCATCCAGGCCACCGAGCTACTGCTGCAGGAACGCGCGCCGCGGGACGTCGCGGCGCATCCGCGCGCCGAAGAAGTCGGCACCGCGGCACGCATCAGCGATGCGCAACTCCCGGAGGTGCGGCGTCTGCGCACTCCGCATGAAGCGACGCCGCAGACTCATCTGCTCTCGAACGGCCGCTATTCCGTGATGCTCACGGGCGCCGGTTCCGGTTCCAGCCGCTGGCACGATCTGGCCGTGACACGCTGGCGGGAGGATCTCACGCGCGATGATTCCGGCAGCTACTTCTTCCTGCGCGACATTGAAAGCGGCGCCGTGTGGTCCGCCGGCTACCAGCCCAGCGGCGTCGAGCCGGACAGTTTCGAGGCGAGCTTCACCGAGGACCGGGCGGAATTCATGCGCACCGATGCTGCGATCACCACCATCCTGGAAGTGATCGTGTCGCCTGAGGATGACGCTGAGGTTCGGCGCCTTTCGATCGTGAATGCCGGCAACCGCACGCGTGACCTCGAGGTCACCTCCTACTCCGAACTCGTGCTTGCTACTCCCGCCGCCGATGCGGCGCACCCGGCATTCTCCAAGCTCTTCGTGCAGACCGAATACCTGGCGAAGGTGTCAGCACTCCTGGCGACACGCCGGCGGCGCTCGTCCACGGATCCGGAGGTCTGGGCGGCGCATCACGCCGTGGTTGAAGGCGAGACCGTGGGGCAGCCGGAACTTGAAACCGATCGGGCACGCTTCCTCGGCCGCGGACGCGATATTCACTCACCCCTAGCCATGATGAATGGACGGCATTTGTCCAACACCGTGGGCACGGTGCTTGATCCGGTGTTCGCGCTGCGCTATCGCGTGCGGGTCCCGGCGGGCGTCACGGTGCGCATCGCGTTCTGGACCAGCATCGCGGCCTCCCGCGACGCGGTGCTGGATCTCATCGACAAGCACCAGGAGGCAAACGCCTTTGTGCGTGCGGCCACCCTGGCGTGGACACAGGCGCAGATACAACTGCGCCACGTCGGTATCGAGGCCACCGAAGCCAGCCTCTTTCAGCGACTCGCAGGGTACGTGCTGTACGCCGACGCATCGATGCGAGCCTCATCCGAGACCATACGCCGCGGAGCTGGCGGACCGTCGGCGCTCTGGGCTCAGGGCATTTCCGGGGATCTGCCGATCGTGCTGCTGCGAATCGATGATGTCGAGGACATCGCCATCGCGCGGCAGCTGCTGCGCGCTCACGAATACTGGCGGATGAAGCAGCTGGCCGTCGATCTTGTGATCCTGAACGAACGCACCACCTCCTATCTTCAGGACCTGCAGGCCGCGCTGGAGACCCAGCTGCGCATGAGCCAGTCGCAGCCGCAGCTCGCCACGGGCAACACCCGCGGCGCGGTGTTCCTGCTGCGCACGGATCTGATCCCGGCAGAGATGCGTGCGCGCCTTTCAGCCGTTGCCCGGGTGGTGCTGGTCGCGCAACGCGGTGACCTGGGCGATCAACTCGATCGCCTGCGCGCCGCCGTTGCCCCTGCGACGCGGCGACCTCGAGGCAGCCCAGCTCTGGAGGCACTCGGCGCAACGCCGGTGCCGCCGGATCTGGAATTCTTCAACGGCCTGGGGGGCTTCGGCGCAGGTGGACGCGAATACGTCACGCTCTTAGGTCCCGGACAGGTGACCCCTGCCCCCTGGATCAATGTGATCTCAAATCCCGGTTTCGGGTTCCAGATTGCCGCGGAAGGCAGCGGATTCACCTGGGCGATGAACAGTCGCGAGAACCAGCTGACGGCGTGGTCGAACGACCCCGTGACGGATCGTCCAGGCGAGGTGTTGTATCTGCGCGATGAGGAGAGCGGTGAACTGTGGGGGCCGACGGCTTCCCCGATCCGCGAGCACGGCGCGCACTACCGGGCCCGGCACGGGCAGGGATACAGCCGCTTCGAACACACCTCGCACGGCATCGACCTCGAGCTGCTGGTGTATGTCCCGATGGATGATCCCATCAAGATCTCGCGGCTGAAAATCCACAACAGTTCGCTACGGGCCCGAAAACTTTCGGTCACGGCCTACATCGAGTGGGTACTCGGGCAATCGCGCCCCGCAACAGCGCCGTTCGTGATGACGGCGATTGATGCGGCTACCGGGGCGATGTTTGCGCAAAACCCCTGGAATACCGCGGCCGGTGCGTCTGTCGCCTTCGCGGATCTTGCCGGCAGCCAGACGCGATGGACCGCCGACCGGCGCGAATTTCTCGGCCGGCATGGCACGCTCGAAAGACCCGCAGCCCTCACGGCACGCATCCCGCTGTCGAAGCGTGTGGGTGCGGGCCTCGACCCCTGCGGCGCCCTGCAACGCCTGCTGGAACTGGCGCCGGATGAAACCGTGGAAGTGGTGTTCTTCCTGGGTCAGGCCACGAGCGCGACCGAGGCGCAGAACCTTCTCGTGCGTTATCGGTCGGCGGATCTTGATGCGGTCTTGCGCAGCGTGGTTCAGTACTGGGACGAGGTGCTCGAAACGGTGCAGGTGAAGACGCCCGACCGCTCATTCGACGTCATGCTCAACCGCTGGCTGCTCTATCAGACGCTCGTATGTCGAATGTGGGCACGCTCGGCGTTCTACCAGGCGAGCGGCGCCTACGGATTCCGCGACCAGCTGCAGGATTCCATGGCGCTCACCCTGTCCCGTCCCGCCGTGGCGCGCGAGCATCTGTTGCGCGCTGCCCGCCGGCAATTCACCGAGGGCGACGTGCAGCATTGGTGGCTGCCGCCGGACGAAACCGGATCGACCGGCGTGGGCGTTCGCACCCGCATTGCCGATGACCGGGTGTGGCTTGCGTACACCACCGCTCACTACGTCGAGGCAACCGCGGATGTCGCGGTGCTGGATGAAAAGCTGCCGTTTCTGGAGGGCCAGGCGCTGCGAGCCGGCGAGCAAGACGCATTTTTTCAGCCCGTGATCTCGAACGAAACGGCGCCGCTCTTCGAGCACTGTGCGCGGGCGCTGCAGCAGAGCCTGCCTGTCGGAGAACACGGCCTGCCCCTGTTTGGAACCGGCGACTGGAACGACGGCATGAACCGGGTTGGCGAGATGGGCCGCGGTGAAAGCGTCTGGCTCGGATGGTTCCTGTACTCAACGCTCATGGCGTTCGCTCCCCTGGCAAGAGCACGCGGCGAGCTTACGCGCGCGAGCCAATGGCTCACCCACGCGGCAGCACTTAAGAGTTCACTGGAGAAGAAGTCCTGGGATGGCGAATGGTATCGACGCGGCTACTTTGACGATGGCACGCCGCTCGGCTCGGCCACGAATACCGAATGCCGGATCGACGCGATCGCGCAGTCCTGGAGCGTCCTCTCCGGGGCCGCAGAGCCCGGCCGTGCCGCGCAGGCGATGTCCGCCGTAGGCAGCCAGCTCATCCGGCGCGACGCGGGATTGGCACTGCTCTTCACGCCGCCTTTCGATCGCAGCCTGCCCGACCCGGGCTATATCAAGGGATATCCGCCCGGGATTCGCGAAAACGGCGGTCAGTACACCCACGGCGCCACCTGGTCAGTGCTTGCGTACGCGCAGCTCGGTCAGGGAAACAATGCCTGGGAGTTATTCTCGCTCCTGAATCCAATCAATCGCACCAGCACCCGCGCTGATGTGCATCGCTACAAGGTGGAACCCTATGTGGTCGTCGCAGACGTGTATTCCGTGGCGCCGCACGTCGGGCGCGGCGGCTGGACCTGGTATACGGGCTCTGCCGGCTGGATGTATCGGGCAGGGCTTGAGGGAATCCTTGGATTTCGCGTTCAGGGAGCAAGCCTGCTCCTGACTCCCTGCATCCCTGAAAAATGGCCACGCCTCGAGATCACGTTCAAATACGCTTCAGCGCGCTACGNNGAGAACCCCCGGAACGTCAGCCGCGGCATTGCGCACGCTGAGCTGGATGGCCAGACGCTGCCGTCGGGTTCCGACGTGCGCCTGCCGCTCGTGGATGACGGCAACACCCACAGCGTGCGGCTGGTGTTGGGAACATAGCCGCGGCCCGCGGCGCCTCAATCGGGCTGGAAACCACTCACCACGAGATAGCCCGCGAGGATGATCCCGACCGCCGCGATCAGAAGATTCATGGCGGCGCCAAGCCCAATCAGGTAGCCGGACGAGACGTCCTGAGCCGGCAGCGTCTTTACGAACCGGCGATAGCCCATGCTGGAGGTCAGCGCGATGCCTGCACCCAGCAGGATGAGCACAACACCGACCAATAACGAGAAGAGGTGGGGTTTCGGCGTCGTGGCCTGGCCGCGTAATGCCGCAAGGAAAAGACTGAAACGCTCGATTACGAAACCAAAGCCCATCAACGCCAGGCTGCTGCGTTGCCAGGCCAGCAGCGTGCGCTCGGCGGCAAACAACACCCGTGGGTCAGGCGGACTCGACATGCAGTTGAGTCTAACCGACTCAGTAGACCTCCGGCACGAGCATCTCGGCGGCTACCGCCTGGCGCGAATAGTGCTCATGGTGCTCGCGCTCGGGCAGCACGATCGGCTCCTTGCACACTTCAGCGTACGGAAATTGCTTCAGCAGGTGATCGATGCAGTTGAGCCGCGCACGCTTCTTGTCAACCGCCTGTACCACCCACCAGCGCGCCTCGGCAATGTGAGAGCGCTGCAGCATGACCTCTTTCGCCTTGGTGTACTCCTCCCAGCGGCGGCGCGACTCGAGATCCATCGGACTCAACTTCCATTGCTTGAGCGGATCATGGATGCGACCCAGGAACCTCAGGTGCTGCTCCTCGTCCGTAATTGAGAACCAGTACTTGAGCAGACGGATGTCGGAGCGCACCAGCATGCGCTCGAACTCCGGTACCGAGCGGAAGAATTCCTCGTACTCAGCCGCAGTGCAGAAGCCCATCACGTGCTCCACGCCCGCGCGGTTGTACCAGCTACGGTCGAACAGCACGATTTCCCCGGCCGCGGGCAGGTGCGGCACGTAACGCTGGAAGTACCATTGGGTGCATTCGCGGTCGTTGGGCGCGGGCAGCGCGACGACACGGCAGACACGCGGGTTCAGCCTTTGCGAGATGCGCTTGATGACGCCGCCCTTACCGGCCGCGTCACGCCCTTCGAAGAGGATGACGACCCGTTGGCGGGTCGCCACCACCCAGTCCTGCAGCTTCACCAGCTCGGCCTGCAGCCGGAACAACTGCGAGAAGTAGCGGCGCCGCTCGTCCGCACTCTCGGTGGCGGGCGCCCGCTCGCCAGCCGCGAGCGGATGGCGGTCCTCGATCTCCATTTCCAGCTCTTCGTCGTAGCTATCAGCCAGATCACGGCTGATGCGGCGAATGATTTCTTCGTGATCCACAGACGGCAACTCAGTCATGCGCAGGCTCCGCGCCAAAAGCGCAAATCGTGCTCCGCAACTGTGTCAGATTTGTTTCGCTACGCCGCCGGTCCGTCCCGCGGTCGGCTTACCTGCCGGGCTTCACGAATCTCAGGGCCATCCGATCCGATTCGCCGATCGCCAGATACTTGTCGCGATCTTTGTCACCGAGCGCGAGCGTCGGCGGCAGCGTCCACACGCCTTGGCTGTAGTCCCTGGTGTCCTTCGGGTTGTTGTTGACCGGCGATTCCGCATCGAAGCGGAAGCCCGCAATCGCCGCCAGGTTCTTGATGTAGTCCTCGTCCATGTAGCCGGACTTACGCATCTCATCGAGGCTGGTGCCCGGCCTGGCGCGGTGCTCGACCACACCGAGCACGCCACCCGGCTTCAGAGCCTTGAAGAAGGCGTTGAACTGCGCCTGCTGATCACCCGTTTCCAACCAGTTATGCACATTACGGAACGTCAGCACCACATCGGCGGTCCCGGGCGGGCAGATCTCGGTAAGCTGCGGCGGATGCAATTCCGTGATGAGCACCTTGCCAAGGTGAGCCGGATCGTCCGCGATCCGCTTGCGCAGCGCGGCCGCATTGTCCTTAGCCTCCTGCCCTGCGCCCGGTACATCGGCAGCCTCGATGGCGGCGTAGTACTTGCCCCGCTCGCGCAGGTACGGCGCCAGGATTTCCATGTACCAGCCGCGGCCGGGCCAGATCTCGACCACGGTCTGGTTCGGCCGCAATCCAAAGAATCGCAGCGTCTCGAGCGGATGGCGATACTGGTCGCGCAGCGTGAATTTCTGGGTGCGCGAGGGATTGGCAATCGCCGCGGCGAGCGGATCCTGGGGCTCAGCCGCCACCGCGCTGACGGCAACGGCGGCCAGCGTCAGCAGCCATGCGGCACGAACTGATAGTGTGGAAGCCACGGTGCTATCTCCGGCAATGGTGTGGGTTCGCGAGGCCGCCATAGTACCGCCGCCCGGCCTTCGCGAAGAGGCGATCGTTCCTGCGTGGCGCGGCCGACGCTCAATCCGGACAATGCGCCTATGTCCCTGATCACACTTCTCAATGCGCATATCGCCTTCGGCGAGCGGCCGCTCCTGGATGACGCGCAGCTCACCGTACAGGCTGGCGAGCGGCTCGGGCTGATCGGCCGCAACGGCACCGGCAAGTCGACACTGTTTGGCGTGCTCGCAGGTAAAACCCCGCTCGATGAAGGCGAGCTGCAGCGACGCGAGGGCTTGCGCCTTGGGCTCGTCGAACAGGAACCGCAGCTCCCGCCGGCACAAACTCTGCAAGACAGTCTGCTGCTGCGAGCCAGGGCGTGCGCGGCCTGGAGCGCCGGGGCGCCAGCCGATGAGCGCGAGCACTGGCGCCTGGAGTCGCGCCTCGAGGAATTCCTGCACCGCTTCGGTCTTACCGGCGGCACTTCACCGGCGAGTTGTTCGGGGGGCGAGCGCAAGCGTGCGGCGCTTGCCCTGGCGCTCGCGCTACAGCCTGATCTGCTGCTGCTCGATGAGCCCACCAATCATCTCGATATCGAAGCCATCGAAAGACTGGAGGAGCTGCTGCTCAAGGTGCCGGCTGCCATGGTCATCACCCACGATCGCGCCTTCCTCGATCGGGTCACCACCCGCATCATCGAGCTGGACCGCGGCGTGCTGCGCTCCTACCCCGGTAGCTTCGCGGCCTACGAGCAGCGTAAGGACGAGGAGCTCGCGGCAGAGGACACTGCGCGGCGCCATTTCGAGAAATTCTGGCAGCAGGAGGAGGTCTGGATCCGCAAAGGCGTCGAGGCCCGCCGAACGCGTAACGAGGGACGCGTGCGCCGCCTCGAGCAACTGCGTATCGAGCGCGCCACGCGCCGCGACCGGCTCGGAAACATTCGCCTGACGCTCAATGCCGGCGAGCGCTCCGGCGATCTGGTGGCCGAGTTCGATAGGGTGAGCAAGCGCTTCGCAGCCCGACCCATTATCGAAGATCTCTCGATGCGGGTCATGCGTGGCGATCGCATCGGCCTCATCGGCCCGAACGGCGCGGGAAAGTCCACGCTCATTCGTCTGATTCTCGGCGAACTCGCACCGGACGCTGGCACGGTGCGCCTCGGAACCCGCCTGAGCATCGCCTACTTCGATCAGCTGCGAGCCCAACTCGATCCAGACGCGACCCTCGCCGAGGCCATCAGTCCCGGCTCGGACTGGGTGCAGCTCGGCAGCGAGCGCAGGCACATCGTGAGTTATCTGGGGGAGTTCCTGTTTCCCGCGCAACGCGCCAAGTCACCGATCAGCATGCTCTCCGGCGGCGAGCGAAACCGTCTGCTGCTCGCGCGCCTGTTCGCGCAGCCCGCAAACCTTGTCATATTGGATGAGCCGACCAACGATCTCGACATCGAATCCCTGGAGCTGCTCGAGGCGCGGTTACAGGACTACAAGGGGACGCTGCTGCTGGTGAGCCACGACCGGCGCTTTCTCGACAATGTCGTCACCCAAACGCTGGCCGCCGAGGGCAATGGGGTATGGCGCGAGTACGCCGGCGGTTACAGCGACTACCTGCAACAGCGGCCGCCGATGCCGGTCGGGCGCGCAACTGAGGCCGGCCAGACGCCTGCGCGACGGGCCGCGCGCGGCCGCTCTGCGGGTGAACCTCCGGTCAAGACCCGCACTCGCCTGAGCTACAAGGAGGAACGCGCGCTGGCGGCGCTGCCCGGGGAGATCGAATCGCTGGAGCGCGAGCAAACCGAGGTCACCGCGCGCATGAGCGCACCGGATTATCACCGGCTGGGAGGCGAGCAGCTGCGCGGCGACCGCAAACGGCTCGCGGAGCTCGAAGAGCTGCTGCTGGAGAAATTCGCGCGCTGGGAATTGCTTGAGGAACAGCGCGCACGGCCAGCATGATCAATAGGGCTATGGAACGACGAATACCGTCGCTGGACGGCGTCAGAGCGATTGCTGTGACGCTCGTTTTTACCTGGCACCTGCTCGCGCATGCCGACCTCCCTCTCATCTGGCGAGTCGACTACGGCAACCTGGGTGTTCGCGTCTTTTTCATCATCTCCGGATTCCTGATCACCTCGCTCCTGCTGGCCGAGCGCGAGCGGACCGGCAAGATCAGCATTTCCAATTTTTATGTGCGGCGAGTCTTTCGGATATTCCCCGCATACTACGTATTCCTGCTCGTCATGGCCGTGCTGCTGCCTACCGGCCGGCTGGTGCTGCACAAAGTCGATTTTTTGCCGTCCGCGGCATTTTTCTCGGACTACGAGACCCCGCATGACGCGCTGGGCCATACCTGGTCGCTTGCGGTCGAGGAACAATTCTATTTACTGTGGCCGGGTGTCATCGTTTTACTGGGCCTGCGACGCGCCTTCTATGTCTGCGTCGCGCTGCTGGTGATCGCGCCGACTTTTCGAATGCTCGTCGATCTGTCGCTGTGGCCCGAAAAGCCCATGCGAGGTTTTGAATGCGTAGCTGATGCGCTGGCCTGCGGATGCATCCTGGCTTGTGTACGCGAAAAGCTATGGAACAATCGATTCTACCAGCGCCTGGTGAGCTCCCCCTACGTGGGCCTCATCCCACTTGCGACACTACTATTCATGGCTTTGGTCGCGTTGCGTGCCCGTATCCTGTACGACACGATCGGGATTGCGATGTTGAACTTCGGGCTCGTCCTGATGTTGGATCGTTACATGCGATTCCCCGACAGCACGCGGACCGGACGCTGGCTCAACTGGGCGCCTGTCGTCTGGATAGGCACTATCAGCTACTCCCTCTACCTCTGGCAGGAGCCTCTGGCCACCACCACGCGACACCTGCCTGTGATCGTCACAGTACTTGGCGCGCTCGCGCTCGCGACTGCGTCCCGATACTTTATCGAGCTGCCNNCTGGCACTCCGGCGCAGGCTCTCGGTCGGGACCCTGCTGAGGAGTAGCACCCCGTCTACTTAGGATCGCGCCCGTGACTCAGGTGGCAGGCTTCTGAAATACGAGCATGAACCGGTCCGTCTTGCCGCGGATTGATTTGTCGAAGATGGGGAGCGTGTCAGTGTCTTGCGGATTGCGCAGTACCTCACTCTCCCTCACGAATTTGAAACCTGCCGCAACGACCTCCGATCGCACCGTTGCCTGGTCGATGCGGTGCAACGTGTCGGTGGCCGCCAGGCCGCTTCCCGCAACGGCACGGTGGTCCAGCACGACATACAGTCCGTGCGGCTTGAGGCTTCGCAGAATGGCCTGGTTGAACTGCAGGATATCGGGCGAGCCGAGAAAAGGATCATGAACGTCGTGGTAGTTCTGTGAGGTCCAGACGACATCAACCCGAGACGGCAGCGCGAGAGCCGCGATCGGCTGGACGATGACGGTGACGTTTGCGTATGGCGGCGTGCCCGCAAAGCTGCGGAGGCTTATCAAGCCTTTCGGCGCCGCCTTGTCCATCTCCACCGGCTGCAGTGCGATCACCTTCCCATTGGGGCCGACGATGTGGCTGAAGAGCCGCGTGTAGTATCCGCTGCCGGGCATGAGGTCAACGACCGTGTCAACCGGCTTCACGCCAACGAACGTCAGCACCTCTGCGGGCTTACGATCTGCATCCTGCGCTGTGTCGCCCTCCGGACGGCCGGTGTCGGCAACAGCGGCTGTTATGTAGGCCGGCACTGCCGCGCCCGCCGAGGCGACGTGAGACCCAAGCGCAAAGGCGGCGGCGCATAGCCAGGTGAAAGTCCTCATTTCAGAACTCCTTAATTCGCGAACGCTGTTGCAGCATCAGTTGCTCTGACCGGTCGTTGTGCTCATGAGCGTATCGGTCATGATCCAGTTGGTTTCCCAGTTCCTGCCGCCGTCCGCGGAGTACGCCACCTCGAGCCTGCGTGTTGTGGCATCGATCGGCGAATAAATCTCGCGCACCAGGACGGCGTTGCCCCCAAAGGTATCCTCGCCATAAAACTCGCCGCGGCCGTTCTTAAATTCGCCGACGATTGGGGTACTCAGCGTGCCATCGCCCGGGTTCGCGTAGCTGACACTCCACAGATGGGTTTGCGGGTCAAAGAATCGCGGCGACAGCGCTTCAAGGTGCCCCTCGGGTCCGTCCGCTTCCAATTCGCCGAGATTGGCCCGGCCGCCCCACACTCTCCTGATGGTGTGCGTTCCGTCATATTCGGCCCAAGCTGTCGAACCGCTCAGAGGAGCCTTCAACCGCTTGATGTGAGTCTTCCAGGTACCGAAAGCGAAGTCGAAATCGTGTTGCCCGTCCTGCTCGCTGGAGGGTGCTGCTGCCGTCGACACGGGTTGCTGCGGTAGCCGCGCAAACGTCATGATCCAGTTCGTCTCCCATGAGTGCCCACCATCGGCGGAAGACGCCTGTTCGAAGCGCGCGAAGTCCTGCGAGATGTCCAGGAACGAATTGCGCTCCAGCACGCTCTTGCCGTTGATGACCTCGTGGTCGAAAAACTCCCCGCGTCCCCCCGCGAATCTGCCGATCATCGGGTGCTGCATGTCGCCATCACGGCTCGAGGCCCAGTTGAGACTCCACTGGCGCGATCGTGGGTCATAGAGGCGCAGCCCTGCCCCCTCTATGTGCCCGGCTGGTCCGTCGACCTCGAGCTCGAACAGACTGGCGCGACCCCCCCATACCTTGCTCACCACGGAGGTACCGTCGTATTCGACCCAGGTGGATGAGCCGGAGAGCGGCTGCAGCAGCCGGGACACGTGTGTTTTCCAGCTACCGAAGTTGAAGTCGAAATCATGCTGTGCATCGCCTGAGGCATCGGGCCGCTGGGACTGCTGAGATGCGTTGCCCCCGGCGACACAGGGAATCGCCAGAATCATTGAGGCCAGCGCACCGATTAGCGCAAGCACAGTCAATCGCAGAGGGAACTTCACTACTGCCTCCGTAGCGGATTTACGCCCCGGGGTCTCGTATGTTGGGCGACACCGGTGTCAGCAGATGGTACCGGCCTGCCCCGGTGTCGGATGAAGAGCCACTCTTGTGAAAAAGTACTGGGCCACTAAGATTGGAAAGAAAATGACGAGGGCATCTATGACATCCCGCGTATTGATACTGGCAGTCGCCCTGCTCGTGACAACAACGTCTCCGGCGCAAGCAGCGGACTCCGCATCCGGGCCAGGCTACGACATTCAGATGAGTCGCATGATCCCCATGCGCGACGGCGTCGAACTCGAGGCATGGATTACCCTGCCGTCCAAACTCAAAGATCGGGCGCCAGTTGTTCTCGAGCTTACTCAGTACGACATCGACGGCGGACGACACGCGGAGCCAGCATTTTTTGCTCTGCACGGTTACCCATTCGTCCAGGCATACGTGCGCGGGCGCGGACGTTCGGGAGGCGTTAAGAGCGACAACCTAGGCGCGCAAGTCGGGCGCGACGGCTATGACCTTGTCGAGTGGATCGCGCGGCAACCCTGGAGCAACGGGCAGGTGGTGATGTACGGAGGCTCCTACGTGGGCATGACACAGTGGCGTACGGCCACCCAACGACCGCCGCATCTCGCGGCGATTGCTCCCTACGTGTCGATTTACCCCGGGTGGGACATTCCGAATGACAACGGCATACCGGAGTCTTTCACCGCCGTGATACTCGCTTATACATCCGGCCGCACGCTGAACACGAGCATCGTGGGAAATCCGGGCTACTGGATGGGCAAGATGCTCGAGCAGTATNNGTGGCTCGATCACGTCGGCGACGAAGCTTTCAATCTCGCCGCAGAGCCCAGGGATCAGGACTATGCCACCATGAACTTCCCGGTTCTTACGGCAACGGGATTCTTTGATGACGATCAGCCGGGCGCTTTGCGTTACTACCGCCGTCACGTTGCACACGCGCCAAGTGCGGTGGCCTTAAAGCACTATCTGATCATCGGCCCGTGGGACCATGGCGGAACGCAGGGACCGACCAAGGAGATTGAGAACCTGCGCATTCCGGATGCTGCGGTGCTCGATATGAACACACTGCACCTCGGCTGGTACGACTGGGCGCTGGGACGTGGTCCCCTGCCGCAGTTCTTTCGCGATCGGGTGGCCTATTTCATGATGGGCGCGAACGAGTGGCGCTATGCGTCCACTCTCGAGGGTGCATCGTCGGGCAAGGAGAAGGTGCTGTACCTGTCGGCTGCGGAGGGTACGCCACGCGGAGTCTTCCATTCCGGTGGGCTCACGGCGGAAAGGCCGGGTGCCGAGCCCGCAGCACTCGTGGTCAGCGATCCGCGCGAATTACCCGAGCTCGAAGTTGCGCAATATCTCCCGGAGGAAGGTCTGACCAGTCAATTCCGTGCCTTCCAGAAGCGCGCGATCGTTTTCCACTCCGAGCCATTTGCAGCGGATACCGAGCTTGCAGGCCACATGCGGCTCACGCTGGTGTGCAGTTCGGACACTCCGGATTTTGACCTCTGGAGCCAGGTGATGCTCGTCAAGCCCGATGGCTCCGCCGTTCAACTCGGCTTGCCCGATATCCGGCGTGCGCGCTTTCGCAACGGGTTCTTCAAGGAGCAGCTCCTGAAGCCCGGGCAGATCATCGAGATCCCCTTCGAGTTCGCGTGGACGGCATGGCGCATACCTGCCGGAGCGCGGTTGCGTGTCGTAATTACCCCTCTCAACTCGCCGAACTATCAGAAAAACTACAACACCGGTGGCCGGATCGGCTATGNNCCAGCCGCCTGGTGCTGCCGCTTGCAGCAACTCCGGTATCGCAATGATTCGCGTGCAGCGCGGGTTTCCCGCCCGCTGGCAATCCGGTCAGCCTCGCCAGATCTCACCCAACACGCGCTGCCAGTTGCCGCCGAGAACAAGCCCGATGTGATCGTCGGTATAACCCCGTCGTAACAATGCGGCAGTCAGTTCATACATGCGATTCGGCCCCTCAAGACCCGCTACCACTTCGTGAGTGCCGTGGACGTGATAGCGTGGATCCGCCTTTGCGAGCATGTCCTTGAGTGTCTGTGGCGCGCCAAGATCGTTACTCTCAATTCCCGCGTCCGAGCCGATGCCGACGTGCTCGATGCCGACCAGATCACGCACGTGATCGATGTGATCGACTACGTGCTCGACGGTCACCGGCTCGCTGCCCCTGACCATGAAGGCGATGCAAGTGATGCCCATAACGCCACCACGCCTGGCGAGGGCACGGATTGCTTCGTCCGTGGCCGCGCGCAGGGACTTCGGATTGAGTGCGCGGCAGTTACCGTGCGACAGGATGAGAGGTGTCGAGGATATCTCGCAGGCTTCCATCTTTGTGCGGTCGCTAGCATGGCCCAGATCGACCGCCATCCCGACGCTGTTCATTCGCTGGATGACTTTTGCGCCAAATTCGCTGATGCCCGCGTCCCGGGGCTCAAAAGCGCCGTCGGCCACCGCCGATCGAAAGTTGTAGCACAGCTGTGAAATCCTTTGCCCGGAGACGTAGCAGCTATCGACCGCAGCCACTGTCTCAAACTGAGCGCTCGATTGCAGGCCGAAGATAATTCCGTAGCAGCCGGCGGCTTTGCAAGCAGCGAAATCCTTTGCCTTGTCGATCCTCATCAGCCATTGCGGATACTGGAGAATGAACTGATTCCAGCGAGCAAACAGCTCGGTCGCCTCGTGCAGTGAGCTCGCGTCGAGACCAAAGTTGATGGCATTGACACCCGAATCCGCAAACTGCCGAAAATCGGCTGCCTTGAAGGCATTCGGCTTCGTGAGCCAGTCAGTCAAAGTGCCCTGTTTGTCGGTGCGATATAGAAACTGATTGAGCATGTCGATGACCAGCGACTCCCTGATCAATCGCAGCACCCGTTCTGGGTACTGCGGCTCGGTCGGCGCGCCGAACGCGTCACGAGTACGAATCAGGTAGCGTGCTGTCAGCGCTGCTGTGACGGCACCGCGCAGGAACGTACGCCGCGAGAGGGGCAGTCTCATTGCTTTTACCTTTTAGCGGCTAGAGCCTGATGTAGATGCCTTTGCGATCCATCGCACAGGCTACCGCCCAGCAACCCAGCATGTACACGACCGCATACAACAATGAGCCGGGCTTGTCACCGGCCCATGGCGCGAACCCAACCGCATACAGCCCTTCGAAGAGGCTTTGCTGGCCCATGCGCGTGATCTGAAGCAACTCCTGTCCGACCTCGCTGAGGAGGTAAATGACCAGGGTGTTGCGGCCGAACACCTCGAAGAAGTACGTCCAGCGGCGGTCGCGCACTTGAGGAACCATGTAGACGATGATCGCGAGAACTCCGAAGTCGATTCCCACCGTGTACAGCACATAGGAGCTCGTCCAGAGCTTCTTGTTGATCGGGAAGACCGTATTCCACCACAGGGAGAGGACAACGCAGGCGGCCCCCGCCAGCAGCAGCCTGACGATCGTGCCGCCGTTCGTGCCACGGTCGCGGATGAAGCGACCGGCCAGATAACCGGCGAGCACATTCACAATGGCGGGTAGCGTGCTCAGGATGCCTTCCGGATCGAAGGCCACGCCCTCACCGTGGTACATGTGTGCCTCGCCGAGTACGAGCTTGTCGAGCTTGATCTCGGCGTTGCCGGCGAGCGAGTAATCGCCGAAGGCGTGCATCACCCACCAGTAGCCAAGCAGTGCGCTAATCCCGAAGCCGATCGCGCCGGCGCGTCCTCCATAGTGCACGATTAAGGCCGCAGCGCCGTAGCCGAGGGCGATGCGTTGCAACACGCCGAGAATGCGGGTGTCTGCAATCGGCGCGAGGGCGAGGTGCCCGGCGCCATCGACCGTGAAGAATGGAAACCAGTAGAGCAGGTAGCCGCACAGGAAGATCAGCGCCGAGCGCGTCGCGATCTTGCGCAGCACTCCCGCCTCGCCCAGAGGTTCGTATTTCTCAAGCGTGAAGCTGAGGGTCGTCCCGACCACGAACATAAACGTCGGAAACACGAGGTCAGTGAGCGTCGCGCCATCCCACCTCGCGTGCAGCAGGGGGGCGTAGGATTTGCCGGGACCGACCTGCATGTTCACGACAATCATCAGCGCGAGCGTGAGACCGCGCAGCACGTCCAACGCCTGAAACCGGTTGCGCATATCACTCATCGCGCCGCGCTCTCCCACGATGCGCCGACTCGCGCCAGACGGTGGGAGCAAGACCGGTGAACGCGCGGATACTCCGACTCATATGCGCCAGGTCCGCGAATCCCGCGTCATGTGCGATCCAGGTGAGTGAGCGGTCCGATGACAACACAGTGCGCCATGCGCGTCTGGCGCGCGCCTCCAACCGGAACAGCTTCGCAGATACCCCGAAGGAACGCTGAAAGCCGCGCGAGAGGGTATGTGGCGGAATTCCTCTCTGGGCCGCCCAGGCTCGCAGGGTAAGCGTGCTGTCGTGCAGAAGCTCGGAGGCCAGCTCCTCGGTCCAATTACGTTCGCGGTGCGGTGCAGGCCGCAGGTCATGTGCCAGCTGCGCCATCGCTTCGAGCGGGTCGCGCTCCGCGAGTCGGACGATGTGTTCCGGGTCTGGTGTGCGAAAATGCCCCTCAATCGCATCGTTGAGCCAGGGCAGCCGCAGTATCTGCAGCGATTGCCGGCTGTGACCGACGTCCATGTGACAATCAAATCGCCCGTGCAGCAGTACATCACCCGGTGCCGCCGGCATGCGGCCGGCAAAGCTCGCCTCCGTGAAGGAACCCGCCAACACAACCGTCGCGTACCCTCCCAGGTGGCGATGTCGCGGGCGAAAGGTGCTGCCGGGGAGGCGCTCGACCCCAGGCCTGACTGAGCGGTACTGGTGCGGTCGAAACATTGAGTAACCCCATTTAGCGTCTCGGACGTTTGCGTGCAACGGCCGGCGAATCCGCGCGCGCAGTGAACGGCCTGCCGCAAAGCTACGGCGCGGATTGGCTCGCTGCAAGTACGTTCAAGTTAACCGTCTGCCGTCGTGGCAGCCTCGGCACAGGCCGGTGGCAGATGCCACTCATTGGCAATTTATTTAACTGTGGATTATTACGCATGAGGATTGGCGCACAGTGATCCTGCTGACCAGGCTGTGGTTCTTGTGGCGGTTGCGCCTAGAGAGGTTCTCATGAGCGCTATGAAGATCGTTACGATGCTGCGCGACGGCGGTATCACGCTCGTCGCCGGACTGCTGTCGCTGCCCGCTCACGCGACTGGTGCAGACACCGCCTGGTTCCAGTCCACCACGCAAGCCCTATACGACGCGGTGACGGCCGGCGACCAAGGAGTCTGGGACCGGGTTCTGGACGCCGACTGCATGATTACCGATGAGGACGGCAAGGTCTTTACCAAGACGGAGTTCCTGGAGACGCTGAAACCGTTGCCAGCCGGGTTCAGCGGGCTGATTAAGGTTCGCGGACTCACCGTTCGGCAGCTGGCCGGCGTTGCCGTGGTGCACTACTGGCTGGATGAGGGTGAGGACATCTTCAGTCAGCATCTGCACACCACCTACGTCGAAACCGATACCTACATGCGCGCGCGGGACTCCTGGAAGGCGGTCGCCATGCAAGTCACCGTGGTACCACGGGACCTCGAGCCGATTGCGGTGGATTCGAGCGACTGGAAGGCATTGGTGGGTGCCTACCACTACAGCGACAAATCGCCTTCGCGCTACCAGGTGTTCCTGCGTGACGGCGAGCTGTACGGTGGACGCGACGAGAAGAGCGCAACCTTGCTGATCCCGCTCTCGCCACTGGTATTCCATCAGAAGGGCAGCATTCACATCATGGTGTTCGTGTCGGATAAGATCGGCGCGGTAAATGAAGTGCGCGAATTGCACAAATACAACGAAGTGAGAATGCATCGGATCACTGGCGCGGCCAACTGACAGCTGCGCCTGCTACAGCCATCGTCTAACACATTTGGCAGAGCTCGGCCTTGCGGTAATTAACCGTAGGCGGCGCTGGCCGACATCCTCCGATGACTTAAGCTTTTTCGCGTTTCTGATGGGAGGGCAGGGAATATGACCACCGCGCGGTGGCTCGCGAATCTGCAGTGCGGCGTGTTGCTTGCGTTGCCCCACGCTGCGCTGGCCGACGGCATGGGCACGCACCTCTTCGGTAACCCGGATCTGTGGCAGTGGCCGCCGAGCCGCACGTATCACGTCGAGAACTACCGCCTGACGCTGCACTTCGATGAACCGAGGGGTGAAGTCTTTGGCGATGAAGTGGTGACGCTGCGACCCTTTCAGGGACACTTCCGCAGCCTATACCTCGATAGCTCGGAGCTCACTATTGAAGCGGTGACGCTGCAGCTGTCAGGGGCGGCACCCGTCACGCTGAAGTACGCGACGCAGGGTGCGCGGCTGTGGATCACGCTCGATCGCGAGTATGACGCAGGCAGCGCATTGAACGTGCGCATCGCGTACCACGGCTTTCCGCGCGCCGGCCTGTACTTCGTCAATCCGACGCCGGGTTACCCGAAGTCCCCGCAGGAGATCTACTCACAGGGCGAAGCCGAGTTCAATCACTACTGGTTTCCGTGCTGGGACTATCCGAACGATCTCGCGACCAGCGAGACGGTCACGACGGTTCCCGACGGGCAAACCGTGGTTTCCAACGGCAAGCTGGTGAGTGTGACGCGCTCGGCAGGTCACGTGACTTACGACTGGGTGGAGCGCGTACCCCACAGCTCCTACCTGATCTCCCTTGCCATCGGCCCGTGGCGCAAGGTCACCGACCGCTACGAAGACAAGCCCGTCGACTACTACGTCCCGAATTACGTCGATGACGCCACGGCACGGCGCTCGCTGCACCTCACTCCCGACATGATTGGGTTTTTCTCGCGCGCGACCGGCGTCGACTATCCCTACGAACAGTACGCCCAGACGACCGTACACAACTTCATCTTTGGGGGACAGGAGAACGTCAGTGCGACCACGCTGACCGAGTACACGCTGCACGATGCGCGCGCCGATCACGACTACCCGAGCACCGGGCTCGTGTCGCACGAGTTGGGTCAGCACTGGACCGGCGACTTGGTGCAGGGGCGCGACTGGGCCAACATTTGGCTGAATGAAGGCTTTGCTACCTACCTGCAGGCGCTCTACACGCAGTATCACGAGGGCAACGAGGCGTTTCGCTTCGAGATTTACAACGATCAGCTGGCGGAGCAGGCGCAGCAGCACGACGATTATCTTCGCCCGCTCGTCGACCGGCACTACACCGATCCCATGCAGATGTTCGATGCGATCACCCACGAGAAGGGTGCGGCGGTGCTCGACATGCTGCGCAATCTCCTCGACGGCAGGGAGGCCGCGGCACATGCCGCATCGCAGGACGAACTCATGTTTCGGGCCCTGCATCATTATCTCAGCGCGCATCGCGCGCAGAGTGCCGATACCGCGGACCTCATCGAGGCTCTTCGGGAAACGACCGGTCAGGAGCTCGGCTGGTTTTTCCGCGAATGGGTGTTCATGGCCGGGCATCCCGACTATCGGGTTACGGCGCGCTATGACGTGGCGCGCAAGCTTGAAAAGCTGAGCGTCACGCAGACGCAGCGCACCGATGCGGTGACGCCCGTGTTCGACATGCCCATCGACGTGGTGTTTCACGGAGCCAACGGCGAGCGGCAGGAGGCTCAGCTTCGCAACCAGCTGCGCAGCCAGGAGTTCGACGTGCCGCTCGCTTTCACTCCGCAATGGGTGGCGTTCGATCCGGATGACGTGATCGACAAGACCGTGCAGTTCGCTGAAGCCCCAGATGCGCTCATCGCGCAAGCCGCGAAAGACCCCGCTATGATGAGCCGCCTGTGGGCCGTCGGGGAGCTGGGCAAGGAGCGGGGAACGAACAAAGAGCGCAGCGTCGCGGCCCTGAAGCACGCGCTCGGCGAGGATGGCTTCTACGGCGTGCGCACGGCGGCCGCGGCGGGACTCGGCCGCCTCGGCACGGGTGAGGCCAAAGCTGCGCTCCTTGCCGCGCTACGACAGTCCGATAGCCGCGTGCGCACTGCGGTGGTGCAGGGGCTGGGAAATTTTCCGAAGGATCGCCCCGTCTACGCCGCTCTCGTCGACATGCTGCGCAACGACTCAAGTTACGCGGCCGAGGCGGCCGCCGCCGAGGCGCTCGGCAGGTCCGGCGCCGCAGGAGCGTTCGAGGTTCTGCAGCGGCAAGCGGCGCTGCAACCGGAAGTACACGTCATGCGTGCGACGCTCGAGGGCCTGGTCGCGACCCAAGACCCGCGGGCCGTGGCCATCCTCTTCGCGCAGGCGCAACCGGGAACGCCTGAGCGAATTCGCGTGAGCGCGCTGGCCGGCCTTGCGAAGCTGAAGCAGGCAGTCGGCACAGCGCACGCGCGCGAGCTCATCGGCGTGGTCCAGGCAGCTCTGCAGGATCCGTACCTGCCGGTGCGGGAAGCGGGCGTCGAGCTCGCAGGAGTTTTCGATCTCGAGCAGTTTCGCGCCGACATTCAAAAGGACGCCGATGCGCCTCTGGACACGCAGCGCGAGCTTGCGCAGAAAGTTCTGGCGCGATTCCAGCTGCGATCGGTGAGGCGCGTGAACGAGCGCTGATCGGCGCTACAAGGAAGGTTTCGAGGTGGGCTCTCAGAGATTATATTTCTTGAGCCAATCCACGATTTCTTTGCAGACATCGCGCTGCTGTTCGGCGAGCGCTGGAAAATGGGGAGAACCCGGGTAGGTGACCATCCGTACGGTTTTCCCGCGCTCTTTCAGCAGCACATAGAATTCGCGGCCCTGAAAAGTAGGCACACGGACGTCCGCCTCACCATGAAGAATCAGCAGCGGCGTGGTGACTCGCTGCGCATACATCACCGCTGAGAACCGCTGCAACGCGGCGGCATCCTTTTCCTGGAGCCGCGCATCGTAGTCGGTCTGCCAGGTGTCACTGGTGGGAATGAAGCTGACCCAGTCGGTGATGCCGGCGCCCTCGATTGCCGCCTTGTAGCGAGTAGTTTGCGTCACCGTCCACGAGGTCATGAAGCCACCGGCGCTCCAGCCAAAGATGGCCAGTCGGTTGGGGTCGGCCCAACCCTGCGCAATGGCGAAATCCGTGGCGCTGTCGACATCACGGTACGCCCGATCGCCGAAATGCTGGTAGATGGCCGCCAGGAACTCGGAACCGTAGCCGGTGGAACCGCGATACTGCGGCTGCAGCACGACGTATCCCATGCCCGCAATGAGTCGAGACAAACTGTCGAATCTCAGGGTGTCGTTGGCCTCGGGTCCCCCGTGCGGGAAGACCAGGAACGGGTATTTCTTGCCGGGCGTATATGCGGGTGGAAATGTCGCTATGCCCTCGAGTTTGATGCCTTCCTTCGAGGTCCAGTGGACGACGTGCACGTCGCCCAGGGCGATCGCCGACAGCGTGTCATCGCCATCGTGAGTGATCCTCTTGAGCTCGCCCGCATTCTCCACGGCAACGTTCGTGGTGTGCTGCGGGTCCTGCACCGAGAAGCCCAACACTTCCGGCGAATCGGTGAATGCGGTGACGACCGGCAAGCTCTCCAATACGCCGCCAGGCCAGCGGAAGCTCTTGCCGAACTGGCCGTCACGAAAAGCGGTCACTTCAGTGATCACGCCCTTGTGCAGCTCGACCCAGACCGTGCCCTGCGGATCGGCGCTGACCGTCGTCGCGCTGCCTTGAAGCTGCGGCGTCCGGTCCACCGCGGCGCCCCCGGCGGCGGGCACGCTCCAGAGGTGTTCCGGAGTGAGGGTGGGCGCCCCCGTTGAGGCGAACACAATGTCCTGGCCATTCGCCGACCAGGCGATGCCGGCAGTTCCATTCGCAATGTCGGCGACCCTGCGCGACCCTGACGGCCCACAGACACTGACAGTCGAGCGCAGTTCGTGGTTGCCCAATTTGGGCACCTGAGTGATGACTGCAATCCGCGTCGCGTCACGCGACCAGGCGATATCCGTGATCGATTTGAGATCTGCACACCACCACGCCCCTTCGCCGCCGGTCGCATTGATCACATAGAGACTCGGCTCCTCATTCTCGACCACGGTGTGGACGTCCTCGAGGGCGTCCTTGGATCTCGCATCCACCAGCAACGCGTAGTGCTTGCCGTCCGGAGCGATGACGGCGGCCTCGATGTTGTTGGGGAGCCCGAGACTCAGTGTGGGCTGGCCCGCGGAGCGGGGGACGATCGCAAACTGGCCGAGCTTGTTCGCGTTGGAGATCCCGAAGAGGGCGCCTTCGCGGGTATAGCCGCTCGGCTTGAATTTCTCCGGCAACTCGAGCTTACGCGAATTGGCGCCGTCGACATCGATCACACGCCACTCGTGCTTGGTCGGCCCCTTGTCCCCATTTGTTCTGACGTCATAGAGTATTTCTTTGCCATCCGGCGAGACCGCGACCGCATGCGCGGAGTGCAGCGCCGTGAAGTCATCGACACCGAATGGGCGTTTATCGGGGGGCAATTCAGCTGCGGCAGCGATCGCCGCGGTGAAGGTCAGGACCAGGCAGGCGACAAGGCGATCACGGCTCGGCATGGGACAGCTCTCCGCAACAGTGCAGTCCTATTATAGGAGAATCTGAGCGGGCTAACTCTGACGTCCCAACTCAGGACTTCGGTGGTTCGACGCCAATGGGTTCTCGGCATTGCTAGCGATCTGCTTTGACCCTCTGTCGATGAGCGGCCTGCTTGGCGCGATTTCCGCAAATTGCCATGCTGCACCAGCGGCGCGCCCGGCTTCGGGTCTGATCTGCAAAGAACAGCGTACAGGTGGGCCCCTCGCACGCCTTTACGTAAGCGAAGTCCTCTGAGCATACGAAGCGCGCGATGGCTTCGGCGATAGGAAACAGCAACCCTTCGGGTGAACGCCATTTGCGCATAACGCGCAATTCGAACGCATTGCCCTCTTTGCTTGCTGCCGGTGCGATTTGACTGAAAGAGTCGTCCCGCTCCAGCAGACGATTGAGGCGCTCCAGCTTCTTCAGATCATCGCGGGTGAGGGGACGTCCCCGATGCCTTTCCACGAAGCCTCGAAACCATTCACGCAACTCCCGTGCCTGCTCGGCCACCTTATTCAGCTCGCCGAGCGAAGACTGCGATCGCGCCTGCCTAAGCACCGCGGCTGACACGAGCTGCGCCTGCGCGAGCCAGCTAAGGAGGCCATCCCCGTCGTCGAGCCAGTCGACTGGGACGTCAATAGCAGTCGCCACCGAGTTGAGAAAGTCCAGCGCCAGGTCGCCGGCAATAAACATGGCAGGGGCTTGCTGCATACGCACCTGTGAGCGAGAGCACTAACCTGACGGTAGTGTCTTGACAGGTTACTAGCAAGGCCATAACCTGCTCCAAGCTATCGGTACGGTTACTAGTTGCCGTAGCGGCAGCAGGAGAAAGTCGTGTCAAAGCCGATGATCGTATTCGATGTCAACGAAACCCTTCTCGACCTGGAGACCATGACGCCCATCTTCGAGCGCATCTTCGGCGAGAAGTTTGCGATGCGGCTGTGGTTTGCGAACCTGATTCTCTATTCGGAGGCGCTCACCCTCGCCAAGGCGTACGTTCCATTCACGGAGATCGGCGCGGCTGTCCTGCAGATGCTGGCCGATACACGAGGCGTCAATATCACCGCGACTGATAAGAAGGAACTGACGGACAGGTTTGCGACCATGCCTGCGCACCCGGAGGTCCCCACGGCGCTCCGTAAGCTGCGAGCTGCCGGGTTTCACCTCTTTACGCTGACCGATAATCTGCTCGAGGTGCAAACCCGACAACTGCAGCATGGCGGCATCATCGACCAATTTGAGCAGCGCTTCAGTGTGGATATCGCAGAAGTGCGCCGTCATAAGCCCGCGCCCGAAGCGTACGCCTACGTTGAGAAGCAGCTAGGAGTGTCACCCTCTCAGCTGTTTCTTATCGCCTCTCACACGTGGGATACGCTGGGTGCTGTGGCCGCTGGGTGGGGTGCAGCTCTTATCAAGCGGCCCGGAAACGCGGTACTTTCCGTCGGCCCTCAGCCCAGCATCGTCGGTGTCGATCTGGACGACGTCGCCAATCAACTCATTCGCCGATCGACGTAGTTGCTCGCTTGAGCGCGACAAGAGTGTCAAGCCATTTGCGAAAGGCAGCGGACTAATACGATGCCCGTCATCAATTGCGACGAAGCGAAGACCGCAAGGACCAAAAACCGCACCCAGCCAGAAGCCAGTCAAGCATAGAACTCGACCGGTCAAACTAGCGAAACTGAGCCGCCCTAGGGGCCGAGGTGATCCTTACCAATGCGAATCTCTCGGCGCGCAAGCTCCTGGCGCTACACAATGGGCGCGGTGCCCAGGAGGGACTCTTCGCGGAGCTGAAGTCCCAGACGCAGATGGACAACGCGCCCTGCAACCGTCGCGCCGCCAATCAAACCTGGCTGCTCCCGGCGATCCAGGCGCACAATCTCAGCCGCGAGCTGCAAATGTCGGCTGAACGAACCCACCCATACCCTTGCCGATTGGGCCCAGTACGACGACAGCTTCGAGTCCGGTGGACACGTGATGTCCTGCGACCGATGCGTACCTCCGGTGTTTTAAAGCACGGTGCAAGGCCAATCTAGGCAACCGCAAAGGAGAAGGAGCCATGACGAAGTTCGCAGTGTCGCGCCGAACCCTGCTCGGAACGGGGGTCTGCGCGCTCGTTGGAGGGGCGGGCTTGCCGCCGGCGGCAAGCGCGCACGCGTGGGCGGGCCTGAGCGTGACAAACGAGGGAATCATCCGAAAGTACTACGCGGGATGGGAGAAGAAGGACTGGGGGCTGTTAGACGCGCTGCTGGCCGACAACTTCACTTTTACGAGTGCGGCCCCCGACGACCACATCAGTAAGAGCACTTTCAAAACGCAATGCTG
>PMHN01000328.1 GCA_003156695.1 Gammaproteobacteria bacterium | reverse complement strand
GTTGCCGTCGGTGCTCATGCCTTCGCGCCCCTGGCCACCGCTACTGCACGTACTCGTACAGCGGCTTGCCCTTATCGACGATGTGCACCGTGAACAGCTTCAGAGACGTATCTCCGACCACGTAGAAGCCCGCGTGCTCGATATCGCGCAGATTCATGAGCGTCGTCCCGGTCTGGAAGGTCCCCCCGGGCTGGTCCGGAACCCGGATGGCGGCGCCCTGCACGACGTACGCAATCTCCACGCCGTGATGGCTGTGGCGGCGGACGAAACTACCGGGCTTGTATTCAGCCACCGAGGCAATGACCTCCATGCCCGGCGCGCCCGTCAGGTCGGTGCGCTTCTGTTCCACGCGCTGCGGTGAGTCGGTCGAGGTTTGCGCAAGTTGCCCGGTCGCGATTCCGGCGCCAAACAGCAGCGCACCGGCAAACGTCAAGGTAATCGCCTTCATGGAATGCTCCTTATTTTCAGTGAACAGTGAGCAGCGCCGCAGCGTGCTCCTCGACGGCGGACACGGTCAAGAATGCTGCGTGCCGGGCTCTCCTAACGCCCGGCCTCTATCCTTCCCAACAGCCATTGGAGCCCCGCGAGGTGCTGTTGGTCGTGGCTGCACAGGTAGTGCACCAGGCTGCGAACGGTGACACTGCGGCCCTCGAACTGCGCGGTGCGCGCGAACTGCTGCGGAGAAAGTTCCGCAATGAGTCCCAGGGTTTTCGCACGCGCCCGCCGGAATGCACTGAAGACCTCGGCAACATTGGCCGTGGCGTAGCGGCGTTCTCTGGCGAGGCGTTCGCCGTCAAGACTGACCAGGTCTGGGTTGGTTTCCTGCAGCGCGCGGCGCAAGCGCACGTGGTATCCGTCCACCTCGATGTCCAGTACGTGGCAGACCTGCTCGATGGGCGTGAATGGTTCACTCGGTATGCCCTCCCAGGACGGCGGGCGCCAGTTCCTGAACTCGACGGGAACCTCGGCGTAATAGGCCTCGAGCTGGCGAGGGAAATCACCGAGCGCGGTGAGCGTGCCGGGATTCATGTTCATGCGCGGTGACCCGGGAAAACCAGCCTGAGGCCCAATAGCATCATTACTCCGCCCAGCGCGGTCAGTGCGAAGAGCACTCCGCCCGCGCCCATGCCCAGGGCGGCAGCAAGACCGTGCGATCGGGAGGCAGAGACCGCCGTGCGGGCGACCATGACAAAGCTCGGGCCAGGACTGATCACCCCGACCGTGAGGGCGGCGAGGACTCCGGCTAAGGCAGACAGCTCTTGCATAGGTTGGCTCCGAGACTGGTGCGCGCTAATGATGACCGCGCACTGGCGTGGTTGCGTCCTGACCAACCACCGTCGTCCACTCGCGTATTCGCCAGTTCTTCACCGGACCCGAAGTCACATACGGATCTGCGGCGACAAAACGCTCGGCAACCGCCCTGGAATCACCTTTGAATAAGAGCGCCGCGCCATCAGTGGGGTCGGCATAGGCGCCAGCGAGAATCAATTCACCGCGCTGCTGGAACTCCCAGGCAAGTCGCAGGTGCTCGGCGCGGAACTGATCCCGGTGCTGGAGATGCTGGGGCGTTAACTCATAGAAGAGCAGGAAATGCATGTGTCCTCCGAACGATGTGCTGCGGCGTTGAGTCGCCCGGCCAGCGCGTCAGCCGTCATCCGCGATGAGTTCGACTTCGCCCTCGATCTCAACCGGGATGTTGAAAGGCAGTTCTGCCATCCCGACGGCGCTGCGACTATGGGCGCCCACCACGGGACCGAACACTTCGAGGATGAGATCGGAGAACCCGTTGATGACACTGGGCTGCTGATTGAAGCCAGGCGCGGAGTTGACCATGCCGAAAGTGCGCGACCATGCGCCTATGCGGTCCAGATCACCCAGTGCCCGCTGGAGACTTCCGAGAATTGAGAGCCCGGTGAGGCGCGCAGCCGCGTAACCCTGTTCGAGCGAGAGTTCGCGCCCCAGCTTTCCCAGGGGCTGCGCGAAGGAGCCGTCGAGGTTCTGCGGTCCGTGGCCGGAGATCAACGCCCGGCGTCCCACGATCCGGACAAACTGGAAGGGCAGAACTACCCCCGGGGGCGGCCGCGCCGGAGGTGGGAGGGTGAGTCCAAGGCTGCGCAGTTTGTCTTCAATTGTCGGCATAAAATGACCTCCGTTCAGCCTTTACGATCGGCCAACGTTGAACACCACACCGAACGGATCACGAAGATAACAACGCGGCAGGCTTGGGTTTTCTTCAATCAACGTACAGCCCGCCTCAATAAGTCGAGCCTTGGTCTCTGCAACGTCGGCTACCAGGAAATCAAATACCGGACCGTGGGGCTCGCCCGCTTCCACGTACAGGCGGAATGCCCCGGTTTCGAACCCCACCATTTCCGGGTCGCGACTCGCGACCGTGAACCCGAGCACTGACTCGTAAAAGCGCACCGCGTCTGTCCACTTGCTCGTGCGGATGATTATGTCGCGGGATGAGTTGATGTTTCGCATTGCCCTGTCTCCTGGTCCTGAGGTCTGACGCTTGAGGCTGAGCGCCGGGCGCGCTGCAGTTCCGCCTGGTAGCTTGTCTTTCACGCGTCTTTGCCGCCCACGTTGGCATACAGGAGCAGCTCTTCGNNTCTTCGCCGCCCGCTTCGAGGTGAACCGAGCCTTCCAGTTCAAATCCAAGCTTCCCGAGAACTCTGCGCGATGCGCCATTGTTCGGCGCTGTGATGGCGACAATCCGGGCCAGCCCCAGCGTGTTCCGTGCGTAGGACAAAACCGCCGCCGAGGCTTCGCGGGCATAACCGTTGCCCCAAAATTCCGGAAAGAAGGCGAATCCGAGATCTGCATCTTCGAGCGTCTCACGCTTCAGGAGCCCGCACATTCCGATCGGCTCGTCACTGCCAGCCAAGCGAACCTGATACAACCCAAAACCCAGACGCCCATACATCTCAACGGGACCCGTCTCGATGTAGCGCCGCGCTTCGGCTGCCGTGCGCACACCCTTGTCCCCGATGTTCTGCAGCCAGGAAGGTTCGTTCAGGAGTCGGAGGATAAATGGCGCATCCTCGGCACCCAGTTGCCGCAGTATGAGTCTCGCGGTCCTCAGCACTTCTCCCGGGGCGGTCATTTTAGTCTTGGCCTAACGCCTACCCCGGCAGGGCGGCTTGCCGGCAGGTCCTCGTTCGCTGCGACGATAGTCAGACGACCTCATCAAGCGGTGTCCATCTTTTCTCGCGTCTCGCAACGCGCTCATTCGAGCTTTCAGCACTGTAGTCTCCCAATGCTGCAACGGGCAGCCCGTCCGGGACCGGCGTCATAGCCAGGGTATTGATAATGCCAAACGCGCCGTGAGCGGTCCTGATTTGTGCGCCCACGTAAACGCC
>PMHN01000163.1:337-6016 GCA_003156695.1 Gammaproteobacteria bacterium | reverse complement strand
AGCCTCGATCTGATCTTCAAGCCCGAGATCATCCGCCGCTTCGCCGATTGCGGTGTGACCTTCCTCGACCAGCCCGAGGACGTGCTGCAACTCGCTCTCAACTACCTGCACCTGGATCCGAACACGACGCGGCCCGAGGATTACAAGCGGGCCGAGAAGCTGCTGCTGGCCGTGCGTCCGTATATCAAGGCGTTTGACTCCAGCGAGTACATGAACGGCCTGGCCACCGGGGAGTTCTGTATTTCCATGTCCTGGTCCGGGGACTACGCCACCTCGCGGGCGCGCGCCAAAGCCGCGGGGGTGGATGTGCCGCTGGCCTTTACCATTCCGAAGGAGGGCGCCAACTTCGCCTGTGACGCGCTGCTGATTCCCGCCGACGCGCCACACCCGCTGGCAGCCCACAAGTTTCTCAACTTCATACTCGAGCCGCGGGTGATTGCCGGTATCACCAACGACATCCATTACGCCAATGACAACCAGGCGGCCGGCGCCTACGTCGACCCGCGGATCCTGAACGATCCGGCGGTCTATCCGCCGCCGGATGTCGAGGCGCGGCTGTACCAGTCGGCCGAAGCGGGTCCGGCGCTCGAGCGGCTGCGCACCCGCACCTGGACGCGCATCAAGACCGACCTGTGAGTGCCGGCGCGGGGCGCCGCGCGGGCTGCCTAGCGACCGGCGAGCTGCACTTCGCGTGCGCGGCGGCGATCAGAGCGCGTCATGAGGTAGCCGGCGGTGATGATGCACACGCCCACCGCGCAGACAATGAGACTCGCCAGTGCGTTGATATCGGGGCTCACGCCCAATTTGACCTTGGAATAAATGACCATCGGCAGGGTGCTCGCGCCAGGACCGGCGACAAAGCTCGATATCACCAGGTCATCCAGTGATAGCGTGAAGCACAAGAGCCAGCTGGAAATAATCGCCGGCGAGATGATCGGCAGTGTGACTTCGAGGAATGCGCGCGCCGGGCTTGCGCCCAGGTCCATCGCGGCTTCCTCCAGCGAGCGGTCCGCCGCCTGCAGACGCGATTGCACCGTGATGGTTACATAGGCGGTGCAGAACGTGATGTGCGACAGGACGATGGTCGTGAAGCCGCGATGCGGCCAGGAGAACAACTGCACCATCGAGACGAACAGCAGCAACTGCGTGATGCCGGTGATGATTTCCGGCATCACCAGCGGTGCGTTCACCATCCCCGTGAGCAGTAAGCGGCCGCGAAAACGCGCAAAGCGCACCAGCGCGATCGCCGCCAGCGTGCCGAGCAGCACCGCGCCCGTCGAGGCCGTCAGCGCGACTTCCAGCGACAGCAGCGCCGCCTGTAACAGCTGGCGGTTGTGCAGCAGCTCGCCGTACCAGGCGGTGGAGAATCCGCCCCAGACATTGACCAGCGGTGAGGCATTGAACGAGTAGCCGATCAGCACCAGGATCGGCAGGGACAGCATGGCAATGCCGAAGAACAGCACCGTGAGAAGCGCCGCGGGGGAGCGTTGTTCCATGGGATGCCCCTAGGCCTCCAGCTGCCGCACGCTGTAGTACTGGTAGATCGCGATGGGGCCGGCGAGCAGCAGCAGGAAGCCGATCGCCACCGCCGAGGCCACCGGCCAGTCGTGATTGCCGAAGAACTCATCCCACAGCACGCGGCCGATCATCAGGTTGTTCGGGCCGCCGAGAAGCGAGGGGATCACGAACTCGCCCACCGCGGGAATGAACACCAGCATCGAGCCGGCGATCACTCCCGGGAGCGACAACGGCAGCGTGATGTCCACAAAGGCGCGCCGCGGGGTGCTGCCGAGATCCGCGGCCGCTTCCAGCAGCAGCGGGTCGAGCTTCTCGAGCGTGGCAAACAGCGGCAGCACCATGAAGGGCAGATAGGAGTAGACGATACCGATGTACACCGCGAGGCTGGTGCGCATGATCCGTAGCGGATGACTGATCAGCCCTAAGTGCAGCAGCAGCGTGTTGAGGAAGCCGTTGTCACGGATGATGCCCTCGAGCGCGTACACACGCAGCAGAAAGGAGGTCCAGAACGGCAGCATGATGATCAGCAGCAGCAGGCCCTGTGCCGACCTGGGGCTGCGGGCAATGGCGTAGGCCATCGGGTAGCCGAGCGCGAGGCAAATCAGGGTCGAGAAAAACGCGGTGCGCAGCGAGTACAAGTAGGCGACGCCGTACACCTCGTCGGTGAGCAGATAGCGGTAGTTGCCCAGGCTCAGCGCGAGCCGCAGATGGTGATCAGGCGTGAAGGAGAAGACGTCGGTGAACGGCGGGACGTGCGGCGCGGCCTCCGCGAAGCTGATTTTGAAGGCGAAGGCGAACGGAATGAGAAAGAATACCAGCAGGAAAATGAGCGGCGGCAGGATGATGAGCCAGCGGCCCGGACGCCAGGTTGGTTTCATGATGCGTGTTGTAACGGTGCCGGTGGGCTATTGTGCGCGATAAACTTCGGCGTCGTACAGCAATTGCCCGCCCGGCGCGGGCGCAGGATGCGGTGAACAGCGTGTCGAGCCAGCGAGCCTCCACAGCGAGCGCCCGGGCCCCCCTCAAAGGCGGCGGCTCGCGCATCCGTCAGCGCCAACGGCTGCGTCTCATCGATGCGTGCATTTCAGCGCTGCACATCTACGGGCCCTCGCGTACCACGGTGGAAAAGGTCGTGGCGCTTGCCGACCTGTCGCCGGGAATCGTGCGTTTCTACTTTGATTCCAAGGCGGCGATGCTGGTGGCCTCGCTCGAGTATCTGGCCGCAGAGTTCGAAGAGCGCGTGATGGTTCCGGTCGCGAAACTCAAGGACTCGCCGGTCGAGGCGCTGCGCCTGCTGGTGGACCTGTACCTCGACGCGGACATCGCCAGTCCGCGCAAGGTGTCGGTGTGGTACGCGTTCTGGGGCGAAGCCAGCTCGCGCCAGGAGTACTACGAGATCTGCGGCAAGAAGGACGAGGAGTTCGCACTGCTGGTGCGCGAGCTCATCGAACGGATGATCGTCGCCAGCGGCGCGAACCATCTTGATGCGGACGGGGTAGCCCTGGGACTTATCGGCGTGCTCGAGGTGTTGTGGCAGGGGTTTGCCTTCCAGAGCGAGGCCAACATCGACCGCGCCGACGCCGTGAGGCGTTCGCTCAAGTATCTGCACTCGGTGTTTCCGGGCCACTTCAGCGCGGCGGCTCGCAGCGTGCCTGCGGCCCGGCGCGGCTAAAGGGCGTTAACGCTGCCGCAGCCGGCCAAAGCNNCGCCTTTGGCCGGCGGAAACGGAACCGCTGTCCGCCGCAATCGCTTCCTGCGATTTTGGCCAATAGACTCAGGCAAAGCGCGCCGGGGCCGCCGGCAGGTTCACCTCCGGGATGCGCGTGCGCAGCAGATCATGGAATTCGAGCATCCAGGTCTCGAGCTGTGACAGCGGCCCGGGCCGGTAGCCGCTGTCGGCGATGCCGCGCTGCAAGCGCTCGCACAACGACCGGTCTTCCTTGTTGACCTGCATGTTGATACGGTTACCGAGCCAGCGGAGGAGGCGCATCTCGCGTCGATCATCGGGCAGTCCGAAAGCGGCCCCGCGGATCACGCACTTGCCCGGCCCGCGGGGCAGCACCTGAAAGAAGTCGACCTGCTCGGGCATGATGTCGATCCCGAGATTGGGCAGGCAGCTGTAGAACCGCCAGCTGCGGCGGTGCGGTTCGGGCAGATGCTGCGCGGTCACCGGGCCGACGTATTTCTGATAGATACGCTCGCTCCAACGGCTCGAGGGCGCCTCGCGCATCCAGCTGATGCCGCGCGCGATGCCGGGAACCCCACGCTGGTCCTCATAGTCCGGCGTCATCATGCGGTTTAGTCCCGGATGGCCGATCGGTACGTGATAAGACTCCAGATAGTTGTCCATCGCGATCTTCCAGTCGACCTCCCACTCCTCGAGATAGACGGGTTGCGTGGGAACCAGCTCCTCAAACCGATAAGGCGCCAGCTCCTCGATGATGGGCGCCCACATCTGCGAGGGTGGCGGCGGAGGCGCTGCGGCGAGACACACGAATACGAAGCCCAGCGTCAGCTCCATGGGGACTGGATCGAGCCCATGCTCGCGCAGGTTGAGAGCGGGAAAGCTCTCCTTTGCCGGAGTCGCGAGGAGCGATCCGTCGTAGCGGTAACTCCAGCCGTGGTAGGGGCAGGTGATGCGACCGTGACACTTGCCGGCACCCTCGAGCAGACGCGTGCCGCGGTGGCGGCAGACGTTGCGCAGCGCCCGAATGCCGCCGCCCCGCTCGCGCAGCACGATCACGCTGTCCGTGCCCAGCTGGAAGGTTACGTAATCTCCGGCGCTCGGGATCTGACTGATGTGGCACACGATCTGCCAGCTTGGTTTCAGCAGCCGTTCGTACTCCAGGCGCGTCATTTCCGGGTGGTTGTATACCCAGGCCGGCAGCCCGCGGGGCACGGCGGTGTCGGCGGGTTCGACCGGACGGACAGCTGTCGAATTCATGGTGGGATACCCGCAGGAGCGTGGCTATATGGCCATATAATTCTATCGAAAAAAACTATATGATCATATAGCTGACGGACGTGACCAAACTGGACGTCACGGTAACACCTTGAAATCTAAATAGTTAGCGGTGCAGCCATGGCCAGAATCCTGACCAGGAACCACGAACACTACCGGCGCGCGCTCACGCGCCTGCCGTTGGGGGTCGCGTCCAACTTTCGCTTCTGGGGCGAGGACCGGACCATTTACGTGAAGCACGGGCGCGGTGCGCGCGTGACCGATATCGATGACAACGTGTATGTCGACTATCGCATGGGTTACGGGCCCGCGATCCTGGGTTACGCGGATCCGCGCGTCGACGCGGCCGCCCGCGCCGGTATGGAGGTGGGCGGGGTGTTTGCGCTCTCCACCGAGTGCGAGTACCGGGTCGCGGAACGCATCGCGCAGATGGTGCCAGCGGCTGAGCTGGTGCGATTTTCCAACTCCGGGACCGAGGCGGTGATGGCGGCGCTGCGACTGGCGCGTGCCTACACCCGCAGGGACAACTACGTCATCCTGGAAGGCAGTTACCACGGTCTGTTCGACGCGGCCATGTGGTACACGCCGATGGATAAGTGGCAGCAGGTCGGCGATCCGCAGGTCTATCCATACAGCGAGGGCGTGCCGTTGAGCACGCGGCAGTTCGCGCACTTCGTGCAGGCGAACGACGCCAATCAGCTCGAGGATGTGCTGAAGCGCCACGGGCACTCGATCGCCTGCCTGCTTATCGAGCCGATCATGGGCAACTGCCTCGGGATTGCGGCCGAGCCCGAATACCTGCGCGCCGCGCGCGAGCTGTGCGACAAGCACGGTGTCGTGCTCCTGATCGACGAGGTCAAGACCGGCTTTCGCGTCGCGCGCGGTGGCGTTCAGGAACTCTACGGCGTCAATGCGGACTTGTGCACTTTTGCCAAGGCAGTCGCCAACGGCTATCCCATCTCGGTGCTCGCCGGCCGTGAAGAAATCATGCGCAAGCTCGGCCGCGGCGTCGCTCACGGCGGCACCTATACCGCGCACTCGGTGTCGCTCGCGGCGGCCGAGAAGACGTTGGAAATCCTCGCCGAGACCGATGCGCTGGAGCGTGTAGCACAATACGGCACGCGCCTGCGCGCCGGCATGCGCACGGTGCTGAGCGCGCGCGGCATAGCGCATAGCTTCGTCGGCCATCCGTCGATGAG
>PMHN01000163.1:0-274 GCA_003156695.1 Gammaproteobacteria bacterium | reverse complement strand
ACGCAGACGCTGGCGGCTTTTGAGGTAGCTATCGACGCGACGCTGCGTGCAGGTGGTGCGACGCATAAAGTGCCGGCCTGAGTAGCCTGGCAGCTTAGGGCGGCCGTGGGGGATTGATGAAAGACAGCCGCCGCCACGACGCCATCATCGTGGGCGCCGGCCATAACGGCCTTGTCACCGCTTGTTATCTTGCGCGCGCGGGCCTTGACGTTCTCGTTCTGGAGCGCAACGCCTATATCGGCGGCGCCGCGGTAAGCCGCAAGCTCTATCAGGA
>PMHN01000019.1 GCA_003156695.1 Gammaproteobacteria bacterium | reverse complement strand
AAGCGTATTCGGGCATGTCGGCGTCGTACACGCGGTAGCAGGAGACGCCCTCGCGTCGCGCCCAGCTTCGCAGCCGCTTCAGGTTCTTCCCCAGGCGGTTGGCGAACATGCGTGCGCCCGGTGTGTCCTTGAGATGGGCGATGCCCCTGCCGAGCATGCCGGGCTCGCGGGCGCTGCCCGCCTCCACCTTGATACGCAGCAGCCGGCATTCGATGCCGCCGTTCCACAACGCGTGCGTGCGATAGGCGCGCAGCCCGAGTTCCATACCGAGCTCGGGTGCGCCGATGAGTATCGCGGCGCTCCAGCCCTGGAAGCGCTCGCGCAGCACCGCCCCGAGCTCACGGTGCAAGGCCCGCGCGGCTTCGTGGTCCTCGAGGCGTATGCCATACGGAGGATTGGCGCACAGCAGACCCGGTCGGGCGGGCGAATCGGCGGTGGCAGGCGCTGCGTCGGCGAGCAGGCCTGTCTCAAACCGCGCGTTGCCTCCCACTCCCGCGCGGCGCGCGTTGTCGCGGGCACTGCGGATGGCGAGCGGGTCGCGATCGGTGCCGCGCACCAGCGCACGGTTCGTCGCCCCGGCGAGCGCGCGCGCCTCGGCCTCGGCGCGCAGCCGCGCCCAAAGATCCGCGTCGTGACCGCGCCAGCCGAGAAAGCCGAAGTACTCCCGCGTCAGCCCCGGCGCCCTGTCGGTGGCGATCAGGGCAGCCTCGATGCAGAAAGTCCCCGAGCCGCACAGTGGATCCAGAAACTCCGCACCCTGGGCGGCGAGTTCCGCCCACCCCGCCCGCAGCAACACGCCCGCCGCTACGTTTTCCTTCAAGGGCGCCTCGCCGGCCGCACCGCGATAAGCGCGCCGGTGCAGGCTTTCGCCCGACAGATCAATGGAAATCGTGATCGCGGCGCCGTGCGCGTGCGCATGCACCCTGACGTCCGGCCGCTCAAGCGCCACATCGGGTCGCGCACCGGTGGCAAGGCGCATGGCATCAACGATGCCGTCTTTGAGTTTCAGCGCGCCGAAATGCGTGTGGGTGATGGTCGGATGACGGCCCGTGAAATCGCACGCCAGTGTCGCGCCCGGCGGCAGGTGCGCTGGCCAGTCGAGCGCCTGCACGGCCGCGTGGAACGCCTGCGCGTCGCGCGCCTCAAACTGCGCGACTTCGAGGTACACGCGGTTGGCAACACGCGACCACAGGCAGGCGCGGTACGCAACTTTCAGCGCGCCACTGCAGACCACGCCGGTGGAGCGTTCGCGCACCTCCTGTGCGCCGAGCCCCGTAAGCTCTCGCGCCAGCAGATCGGTCAGTCCCCGCGGCGCGCTGACCAGGTACTTGAGGGGATCTGGGCTCACGCAACCGTGGCGCTCCGGCGCGGCCTCGGGCTCACGGGAGATCGAGCGCCGCGGGCCCTGGCTTCATGCGAGGTCAAGCCACGTGGTCTTCATCTCGGTGTACTTCTCGAGCGCATGCAGTGACTTGTCGCGCCCGATGCCCGATTGCTTGTAGCCGCCAAACGGCACGGTCAGATCGTCCGCATCGTAGCAGTTGATGTACACCGTGCCCGAGCGCAGCGCCCGCGCCGTGCGGTGCGCGGTCGTCACGTCCCGCGTCCACACCGCGGCGGCGAGGCCATAGATCACGTCGTTGGCGATCTCAATAGCCTCCTCGACGGTCTTGAAGGTGATGGTCGACAGCACCGGCCCGAAGATTTCCTCGCGCGCGATGGTCATGTCGTTGCGCACATCAGAAAAGACCGTGGGCGCGACGTAGTAGCCCTTCTCGAGGCCCTCGGGCGGTGTGACGCCGCCCGCGATCAGTCGCGCGCCTTCGTCGACGCCCTTGTTGATGTAGTCGCGCACGCGCTGTTGCTGCACGGCGCTCACGAGTGGTCCAAGGAGACTCGAACCGGTAATGGGGTCGGCGGGCATGAAGCCTGCGGCGGCCGCGACGGCGATGTCCTCGACCTCGCCCAAACGCGAACGCGGCACCACCATTCGCGTCAGCGCCGAACAGGTCTGACCGGAGTTCAAGTAGCACTTGAACACGCCGTCGCCGACGGCCTTGGCTAGATCGGCGTCTTCGAGGATGACGTTGGCAGACTTGCCCCCCAGTTCGAGCGAGACGCGCTTGACCATCTCGGCGGCCAACTGCATGACTCGCTTGCCCGCGCGGGTCGAACCGGTGAAGGAGATCATGTCGGTCTTGGGGTGCACGACGATTGCTTCGCCGACGACCGGGCCGAGCCCCGTGACCATATTGAATACGCCCTTCGGCAGACCGATTTCGTGGATGATGTCGGCCAAGATAAAGGCGTTCACTGGCGCCACTTCGCTGGGCTTTAAGACGACGGTGCACCCGGCCGCCAAGGACGCGGCCACTTTGTTGGCGATCTGGTGCAGGGGATAGTTCCACGGCGTGATGGCGGCGACGACGCCGACCGGTTCACGAACGAGCGTGGAGTTGCCGACCTCTTCTTCCCAGACGAACTCCATCGCGCGCGTGGCGTTGTCGCTAAAGGTCATCGTCGGCAGTCCCGCTTGAATACCCTTGGAGAGCATGAGGGGCATGCCGACCTCGTTGGCGATGGTGAGCGCGAA
>PMHN01000329.1 GCA_003156695.1 Gammaproteobacteria bacterium | reverse complement strand
TGGCGCTGGATCTTCTTCGTGAACGTGCCGATCGGTGTCATCGCCGTCCTCATCACGTTCGCGAAGATCGCCGAGTCGAAGGACCCGCGGCAGCGCCGCATCGACTGGCAGTCCGGAGGCAACGCTCACCAGATCCGCACGCGCTCCGCGGGAGGAAGGTAGAGCCGATCCGTCGGACTCACATCGAATGCGGCGTACCAGGCATCCATGTTGCGAACGACGCCGTTCACGCGAAACTGCGGTGGACTGTGAGGATTGCTCACCACCAGCTTGCGCAGCTGCTCATCCCGATAAAGGCTCTGCCACCCTTGAGCCCAGGCGAGAAAGAAGCGCTGGTCGCCGCTCAAGCCGTCAATCACCGGCGCGGGCGCGCCTTTGAGGGAGATCAGGTAGGCCTCGTGCGCCATGTTGAGGCCGCCGAGATCGCCGATGTTCTCGCCGATGGTGTTGGCGCCGTTGACGTGCAGCCCGGGCAACGCCTCGAAGCCGGAGAATTCCTTGATAAGCCGCGCGGTGCGCGCGGCAAACACCTGCGAATCCGCGGCCGTCCACCAGTCCAGCAACGCGCCGCTGGGCCCGAACTTGCGCCCCTGGTCGTCGAACCCGTGCCCCATCTCGTGGCCGATGATCGCGCCGATGGCGCCGAAGTTAACCGCGGCGTCCGCGTTGGGATCGAAAAATGGCGGCTGCAGGATTGCGGCAGGGAAGACGATTTCATTGTTGGAGGGGTTATAGTAAGCGTTGATTTCCTGCGGCGTCATCTGCCACTCGTCGCGATCCACTGCCTTGTCGATGCGCGCCACCTTGTAGTCCCACTGCCACTGCGCGGCGCGGCGCACGTTGCCGATCAGCTCGTCGCGGCGCACCACGAGCGCCGAATAGTCCTTCCATTTGTCCGGATAGCCGATCTTGGGTGTGAAAGCCGCCAGCTTCTCGTGGGCGCGTACCTTGGTCTGCGGCGTCATCCAGTCGAGCGCATCGATGCGCTCGCTCAAGGCGGCGCGCAGGTCTGCGACCAGCTGCTGCATTTTCGCCTTGGATGCGGGCGGGAAATACTGCGCCACGTACAATCGTCCCACCGACTCGCCGAGTGCGTCGTCGACCTGGTCGACGGCGCGCTTCCAGCGCTCGCGCTGCTCGGGCTGGCCGCGCATTGCCTGCCCGTAGAACGCAAAATGCGCAGCGTCGAAACGCTGCGGCAGCAATTCGGCGTGGCTGTTCAGGTACTGAAAGGTGAGCCACGCGCGCAGGGTTGACAGCGGGGTGCGTTGAAACAACCGCGCCAGATCACGGATGGCAGTGAGTTCGCCCAAGACCAGGTCCTGCCGGTCGCCGACCTTCAGGGACTCGAGGAACGGCTGCCACGGAAACCCCGGAGCGTAAACGAGCAGCTGTGCCTTGGTGCGCGGATTCCAGATCAGATCCACGTCGCGGCGCTTGTCGATCGACCACTGCACCTTCGAGGCGGCGGTCTCGAACGCCATCACCCGCCTGGCCTTGGCGCCGGCGTCGCTCTCGCCGGCGAGCTGCAGCATCTGGCCTATGTACGCAACGTACTTCGCGCGCAGCTCCTTCAGCTTCGCATCGTCCTTCAGGTAGTAGTCACGGTCGGGAAGCCCCAGGGCGGTCTCGCTGACGTACAGCGCATAGCGGTCGGGGTTGTGGAAATCCGCCGGCAGGTCCGCTTCGAACAGCGACGCGAAGCCCGCCAGGCCGAACAGGCGCGCGATGCTTTCACGGCTGTTGGCGGCAGCAATACTGGCGAGATCCGCGTGCGCCGGCGCCAGCCCGCTGGCCTCGATCCCGGCGGTGTCCATGAAGCTCGCGTAGAAATCCCCGATCTGCTGCTCGGGTGTACCGGTGGCGGCGTGCGCCGCCGCGGCGCTTTCGACAATCCCGCGCACACGCTTCTTCGAGAGGTCATCGAGCGTGTTGAAAGGGCCGTAGCTGGTGTGATCGGCAGGGATCGCGAAGCTGTCGAACCAGGCGCCGTTGGCATAGGCGAAGAAGTCATCGCCGGGCTTCACGTGGCTGTTGCCGGCGCTCAGATCAATCCCGAAATCCCCGATCGCTGCCGGCGCCGCGGTGGGCGGGGCGGCGGCGGGGCTGGTGGTTGCGGGCAAAGACTTCTCCTGGGCGGGCTTGGAGGCACAGGCGGCAACGGCGAGCAGCGCCATCGCCATGCACGGCAGGGATCTCATGTAGGGCGACCTTTCTTGGAACTCAAGGCAAGCCACCATGATACGTGGGGCGTGCCCCAGATGGGGAGGCGCGGCGCGGCGCAAGGCAATGCGCGTGCGGCTCGTCGGCGCCGGTACTCGCTTCGTCGCGTTCAACGCGCGCGCTTATGTCGTCTCGCCCCAGTAGCTCACGAGATCTGCCCAGGGGCGCGCAGCGCGAATCGCCGGCCGCGTCGCCTCCGTGCCGATATACACGAAGCCGACGATCGCGTCGCCGGCATCAAGATCCAGGGCCTGCTTGAGCACATCGTCATACGCTGCCCCACCGGTCTTCCACATGGCGTTGAAGCCCAGCGCGAAGGCCGCGAGCATCATGGCGTGCGCNNCCGCCGACAACTGCTGCTCTATCAGCGGAATTTTTACATCCCGGCTGCAACGCGCAGCCACCACGATGATGAGCGGCGCACGCAACGCCTTGGCGCGCTCGCGCTTGAGCGCCTCGTCATTGGCAGTGGGGTTTGTGCGGCGCAGGTGTTGTGCCAGCAGCTCACCGAAGCGCGCGCGTGCAGCGCCGCGCACCACGATAAAGCGCCAGGGACGCAGGCGCCCGTGATCGGGCGCGCACACCGCGCTTTCGAAGATCAGCTGCAGCGCACCGGCATCGGGCGCAGGTTCCAGGAGCGTCCGCGCGGAGTAGCGGGTCGTCAGGGCGTCTATGGCTTGCATGCGCGCATTGTCGCAGACTCATCGCATGCTGGCCGTATCCGAAGCCTGCGAACGCAACAAGGCGCCAATCCTCGCGGTGCTCGCCGGGGAGCTGGCCGCGAGTCGCGCGGTGCTCGAGATCGGCAGCGGCACCGGTCAGCATGCGGTGCACTTCGCCAGCCACCTGACGCACCTCAGCTGGCAGCCGAGTGAGGTGCGGGCGCAGTTGCCGCCGCTCATCGAGCGCCTGCAGTGTGAGGCGCCGCCGAATGTGCGCGCCGCGATCGCGCTCGACGTACACGATGATCCGTGGGCGGCCAGGGATCTGGACGCGGTGTTCAGCGCCAACACGCTGCACATCATGGCGTGGAGCGCGGTGCGGGAATTCTTTCGCGGCTGCGGGGCGCTGCTGCGCGCGGGCGGGGTGCTGTGCGTGTACGGCCCGGTGCGCTACCGCGGCGAATACACGAGCGCCAGCAACGCGCAGTTCGATCAGTGGCTGAAGGACCGCGACCCGCAAAGCGGCATCCGCGACTTTGAGGCGCTCGATGCACTCGCCTGCGCCCAGGGGCTGAAGTTGCGCGCCGATCACCCGATGCCGGCGAACAATCAGACCCTCGTGTGGCACCGTCCGGCCTGAAGCGCGCGGCTCCCGCAACGCGCAACGTAGCCTGCAGTGTTGCCAGTCGCGGACACCCGCACAGCGCTGGCGGACAGACCTCGGAGGGTGAGTTTTTTATTACTTTTCAAACGTTTGTGAGCGAACCGAGCGCAACATTACTTCGCGGTCATACGGCGCTTGCTGGATGGATTTTCAGTAATAATACGCGCGCTTTGGAGCAAGGGGGCCAGCCTGCGCTGATGGGCTTTCCAAGGGCAGGCGCATGAGCCGGTCAGGCACCCAGGCACGCTAAGCAGCGCACTCTCATTAGTTCTTACTGCAATCTTTTCCGGAGATACATCGATGTTCAAGCACCTCGTACCCGTTGTCGCCCTCGCCCTGATCGCAGGTCCGGCGTTCGCCCAGTCAACTGCGGCCCCGGCGGCGGCTCCCGCTCCTGCTGCAACGCCTGCTGCACCGGCTGCGGACGCCCCGGCGAAGTCCACCACCCACAAGAAGCACAAGCATCACAAAAAGCCGAGCGCTGCTGCTTCTTCGACGTCCTCGACGTCCTCGGACACCGCGCCCGCCAAGTAACAGTCAGTAGCTGACGGTTAGCGGGCCNNCCCCGCCGTGCAAACGGCGGGGCCCTTTTATTTGCGGGGCTTGCGGGGCGCGCCAAACGGGTTCAAATTTAGGGCCATGGATGGAGCGCAGCAGGCCGCAATACATCAGGCGCTGGTAGCTGTACAACATGCCGTCACGAGCATGACCTTTCCGAGCTGCGATCAGGAAGACATGATCGAAGCCATCGACCGCGTGGAAGAGCAGCTGCACACCAGCCATCCGAACCTGGCGCTCATGTGCCGCTTCCTGAACTCCATTGCCCGCAGCTTGCGCGCGCAGCCCGAGGCGCGCGACGCCTGCCTCGCCATCGAGGATGCAATCGGCAAGGCCGGCATGCCGAGCACCTGGCAGTCCGGGATCTGATTACCCCGACACCGCGTACCCAGCTCGCGCGCCGCAAAGAACGCGGCACGTACGACCGCGACGTCATCAATTCCATACTCGACGAAGCGCACTATTGCCACCTCGGTTTCGTCATCGACGGCCAGCCCTACGTGCTGCCGACCGTCCACGCCCGGGTCGGCGATGAGCTCTACGTCCACGGCGCGGTCGCGAACCGCATGTTCGGCACGCTGGCGAGCGGGGCGAACGTCTGCGTGACCGTGACCCTTCTCGACGGCCTGGTGCTGGCGCGCGCCGCCTTCAAGCACTCCATGAACTATCGCTCGGTGGTGATTCTCGGGACCGCCCGGGTACTCACCGCCAGAGACGAAAAACTCAGCGCCATGCTGGCGGTCGTCGAGCACGTACTGCCCGGACGCGCCGCCCAGGTGCGCGCCCCCAACGAGCGTGAGCTCAATGCCACGACGGTGCTGAGCCTGCCGATTACCGAAGCCTCCGCCAAGATCCGCAGCGGGCCGCCGCTGGATGCCGAAGAGGACCATGCGCTGCGGGTGTGGGCGGGGGTGCTGCCGCTGCACCTGGCAGCCCTGCCGCCGGTGGCCGAGCCGCATTTGCCGGACGGGGTCGCCGTGCCTGAAACGCTGACGTCCTGGTCACGCGGAGCCGCCCGCACGCGTCGCTGAGCGACCCTAAGAAGCCGCGGCCGTTGCCTTCGCCAAGCGCGGCGGTCTAAGTTGGCGTCGATGTTCACGCCGCTCTCCCAGGGACTCCTGCTCCTCGCCGCCTCGGTGCTTCTAGTGACGCTGGCGCGGCGCGTGGCGCTGCCCACCAGCATGGGTTACCTGGTGGTGGGGCTGGTGCTGGGGCCACACGCGCTGGGGGTGATTTCCGACTCCGGGACCACGCGGCTGCTGGCGGAACTCGGGGTGGCGTTCCTGCTGTTCACGCTCGGGCTGGAATTCTCCGTGCCGCGCATGCTCGCCATGCGGCGCGAAGTGTTCGGGCTCGGCGCCGCCCAGGTGATCGCAACCGGTGGCGTATTCGCCCTGCTCGGGCACGCGCTCGGCATTACCTGGCTCACCGCGGTAGTGCTCGGTGGTGCGGTGGCCATGAGTTCGACCGCCATCCTCCTGCAGCAGCTCACCGAGCGTGCGGAACTGAACCGCACGCACGGGCGCCTCGCCTTCGCAATGCTGCTGTTCCAGGACCTCGCGTTCGTACCATTGCTGGCGCTCGCCTCGGCTCTCATCGGCGGTGAGCGCTTTGACAGCAGTTCGGGCGCGGTGGCGGTGGTCGGCGGGGTGCTCGCAATCGTGGCGGTGCTGGCGGCCGGACGCTGGCTGCTGCGTCCGCTGTTTCATGAGATCGCCCACAGCCGGCTGCGCGAACTATTCACCCTGGCGGTATTGCTGGTCGCGCTCGGCTCGGCGTGGGTGTCGCATGTCGCCGGCCTGTCGTTTGCGCTCGGCGCTTTTCTCTCCGGAATGATGCTGGCGGAGACCGAGTACCGCCACCAGATCGAGGCGGTGATCCGCCCGTTCCGCGACATCCTGTTGGGCCTGTTCTTCATCTCGGTCGGCATGCTGCTCGACCTGCGCCTCCTCGGCCACGCCGGCGAGCTCGCGATCGTGCTGGCGATGCTGGTCACACTCGTGGTTTTGAAGGCAACACTCGCCGCGCTGGTCACACGCCCGTTCACGACCACGCGCTTCAAGGCGCTGCGCACCGGCATCGTCATGTCCATCGGCGGCGAGTTCGGCGTCGCGCTGTGCAGCATCCTGCTGCAGGCCGGCCTCGCTCCGGAACGCCTCGCAGAACCGCTGCTGGTCGCGATCGTGCTGTCGATGCTGGTGAGCCCCTTCATCCTCAACAACAACAAACGCGTCGCGCGCTTGCTCTTGCGTGAGCAGGCGCCGGCACCGACCGCCAGCGAGCGCGAGGACGCGGCCACCGGGCAGATCGCGCGTCGCGAGCACGTGATCCTGTGCGGCTTCGGCCGTGTCGGCCAGAACGTCGCGCGGGTACTGGAATCCCAGAGCTTTGAGTACATCGCGCTGGATCTGGACCCGGCGCGCATCCGCGCCGCGCGCCAGGCCGGCGACCCGGTGGTATTCGGCGACTCCGCCGACGAGGAGCTGCTCACCACGGCCGGCGTTGCCAAGGCCAGTGCGGTGGTCATCAGCTTCTCAGATCCCGCCACCTCGATCGGCATCCTGCGCAGCGTGCGCCGCCTGCGGCCGGACGTACCGGTGCTGGTCCGCACGCGCGACGACGCGCGCATCCAGGAGCTGCAGGACGCGGGCGCCACCGATGTTGTGCCGGAGACCTTCGAAGCGAGCCTCATGCTGGTTTCGCACGTGCTGATGCTGCTGCAGGTGCCGGTAGCGAGCGTAGTACGCACCGTGGGCGACATCCGCAACAACCGTTACACGGTGCTGAGAAACATCGTGGGACGCGCCGAGTCCGCCCCGCCGGATGAGCGCAGCGAGCACCGCGAGGAGATCAAGTCGGTGGTGGTTCCCCCGGGCGCGTGGGCGGTGGGCCGTACCCTGGGGGAAGTGCGCCACCGCGGCCTCGAAGTCACTTTCACCGGCGTGCGCCGCCAGGGGATTCTGGGCCGCGAACCGGCGGGCGACACGGTGCTGCGCGACGGGGACATCGTGGTGATCTACGGCCAGCCCGAGGAGCTGGAGCGCGCCGAGGCGGTCCTGCTGGCCGGATGATGCGAAGATACGCGCCGCGCAAACCGCACCCCGGTCACTCTCCTCAGGAAGGATCGCCTCCCATGCACAAGAGCCGCCTCGCGGGATTCATCATTGATTGCCAGACAGAGGATCTGGAGGCCGCCACGCGCTTCTGGAGCGCAGCGCTCGGATTGACGGTCACCGCCTCCGCCGGCGCGCAAGCAAATTACCGTGCCCTCGCCACCGCGACCGACGAAGTGCATCTGGAGGTGCAGAAGGTCGAGCACCCCAGTCGTGTGCACCTGGACATCGAGGCCGACGACATCCAAGCGGAGGTGCGCCGGCTGGAGAAACTCGGCGCACGGCGTATCGGCCCGGTGGAGAGCTGGTATGTCATAGAGGCGCCCACCGGGCAGCGCTTCTGCGTGGTGCGCGTGCAGCGCGCCGACTTCGCGGCCCGCGCCACCAGCTGGAACGACTGAAGTCCTTGAACCGCAGCGACATTCACTTTCCGCCCAAACACGCGCCGCTGCGCGACGACGTGCACGCGCTCGGAGCGCTGGTGGGCGAGATCCTGCGCGAACAGGGCGGGGAGCAGCTGTTCGAGCTCGTGGAGCTCGATCGCGTCGCCGCCATCAAGAGCCGCGGCGGCTCGAGCGAAGCGCGCGCCGAACTTGCGGCGTGCGTGCGGGGCCGGCCGCCGGCGCTGGCGCGCGAGCTGGTGCGCGCGTTCTCGACCTGGTTCCAGGCGGTCAATGTCGCCGAGAAAGTCCACCGCATCCGCCGCCGCCGCGAATACTTCCTCAAGGACAGCCGGCGGCCGCAGCCCGGCGGCGTGGAAGATGCGCTCGCGACCCTCAAGGCGCGCGGCCTCACCCAGGCGGAGGTGCTGGAGCTGATCGGCGGCCTGTCCATCGAGCCGGTGTTCGCGCCGCATTCGACCGAGGCCAGCCGCAGAACGCTGCTGCGCAAGCAACAGCGCATCGCGCAACGGCTGCTCGAGCGGCTGGATCCGAGCCTGACTCCGCACGAGGCACGCAGCGTCTGGAACAACATCCGCATGGAGCTGACCACCGCCTGGCAGACCGAGGAACTGCCCCGCGAGCGGCTCACGGTGGCGGACGAGCGCGAGCAGATCCTGTTCTACCTGACGGAGATCCTTTACCGCGTCGTGCCGGCCTTCTACGAGGAGATCGCGCTCGCACTGGAGAAGGTCTACGGCGACGGCGCGGGTGCGGCGCGCGTGCCGTCGATCCTGCACGCCGGCACCTGGGCGGGCGGTGACATGGATGGCAATCCTGACGTGCATGCCAAGACCATCCGCGAGGCCCTGGCGCGCCAGCACCAGGTGATCGTCAACAGGTACTTCGAGGAGTGCCAGGAGCTGGCGCAGCGACTCTCACAGAGCGCCAGCCGCGCGCCGGCGTCCGCCGAGATCGTCAAACGGGTCGAGGAGTACATGCGTCTGCTGCCGGGCGCGCGCGCCATCACTCCCGCGCGGCATGACCGCATGCCCTACCGCGTGTTCCTGGCGCAGATCGGCGAGCGCCTGCGCACCGGCTACGAGGGGCGCGCCAGCGGCTACGAGAATGCGCGCCAGTTCCGCGCCGACATTGCCCTCATTGCCGTGAGCCTCAAGGCCAACAAGGGCGCGAACGCCGGACTCTTCTACGTCGAGCGCCTGCTGCGTCGGATCGACACCTTCGGCTTTCACCTGGCGACCCTCGACGTGCGCCAGCACGCGAGCGTGCTGCACCAGGTCATTGCGCAGGGCTGCGACGACCCGCAGTGGCTGACGCGCGACAGCCGCGAGCGGCGTGACCTGCTGGCGCAGGCGCTGGAGAAGGACCGCGGGCCGGCGGTCGAGCTCGATGCGCTCGGGCGGCGCACGCTGGCGGTCTTCGAAGCCATCATGCAGGGCCGGCATCGCTACGGGCCGGAGGCCATCGGCTATTTCATCGTCAGCGGAGCGAGTGGCGCCGATGACGTGCTGGCGGCGTTGCTGCTGGCGCGCTGGGCGGCAGCCTTCGACAAGCGCAGCGGCGAGGTGGCGCTGGATATCGCGCCGCAATTCGAAACCGCCGCGGCGCTCAACGCCTGCGGCGACACCATGCAGGAACTGCTCGCCGACCCGTTGTATCGCCGGCACCTCGAGGCGCACGGCCGCCGGCAGTGCGTCCTGATCGGCTACTCCGACAGCAACAAGGAAACCGGCGCCTGTGCTTCGCGCGTCACCATTCACCAGGCACAACAGACTCTGGCGCGCGTGCTCGCCGCCGCCGGCGGACAGCACGTGCTGTTCCACGCCCGCGGCGGCAGCGTGGCGCGCGGCGGCGGTCGCATCGAAGCCATTGTCAAAGCGGCGCCCGCCGGGGCCGTCAACGGCGTGCTGCGCATCCGCGAGCAGGGCGCGACCATCAAGCAGGGCTATGGCCTGCGCCCCATCGCCATGCGCACGCTCGAGCGCGCTTTCAACGCGCTGTCCCTTACCACTGCGGCGCTGCGCCGCGGCGAGCTGCAGCCTGACTCGCCCGAGCAGCTGCAGATCGCCGCGCTGCTCGGTGAGGTGAGCCGCGCCGCCTACCGCCGTCTGGTGTATGACGAACCGCGTTTCTATGAGTTTTTCGAGGGCGTGACGCCGATCGACGTGATCGAGCGGATGCAGATCGGCGCCCGTTCCGTGCATCGTTCCGAAAAGAGCGGGATCGTGGGGCTGCTGCCCGTGCCGTGGGTGTTCTCCTGGTCGCAGACGCGCTACATGCTGCCCGGCTGGTACGGCGCCGGCGCAGGTTTTGCCGCCGTGGTGGAAAAGTTCGGCCTGCAGCGCGTGCGCGCGGCGAGCAGCGGCTGGTTCTTCCTCGGCAACCTCATCGATGACGTCGAGACCATGCTGGCGCGCGCCGATCTTGATATCGCGCACTACTACGATGCGCTCGCCCCGCAGGGGCTGCGACACATCGCCGAGCAGATTCGCGCGGAATACCGCGCAGCCTGCGCGCAGGTGCTCGCCATCAAGGAGAGCCGCGAGCTGCTGGATTCCGATCCGACGCTGCAGCGCTCGATCCAGCTGCGCAACCCCTACGTCGATCCCATGAACCTCATGCAGGTGGATCTGCTGCAGCGCTGGCGCGCGGGCGGCCGCGAGGATCGCGACCTGTTCGAAGCGCTGCTCGCGAGCGTGGGCGGCATCGCCCAGGGCTTGCAGAGCACGGGCTGACACATGGCCGGCGACATCACAATCCGCGCCGCCGCCGGCCACGAGATGCCGCAGGTGCTGGCATTCATCCGCGAGCTCGCCGTCTACGAGCATCTGGAGCATGAGGTGGTGGCGAGCGAGGCGGACCTTGCAGCGGCGCTCTTCGGTCCACGGCGCTACGCGGAAGTGGTGTTCGCCTGCCTCGACGGCGTGCCGGTGGGCTTCGCCCTGTTCTTCCACAACTTCTCGACCTTCCTCGGCAAGCCCGGCATCTATCTCGAGGACCTGTTCGTGCGACCCGCGGCTCGCGGGCACGGTATCGGCAAACGCCTGCTCGCCTGGCTTGCCGCCACGGCGCTGGAGCGCGGCTGCGCGCGTCTCGACTGGGCGGTGCTCGACTGGAATGAGCTGGCGCTGGGCTTCTACCGCAGTCTCGGGGCGGTGGCGCAGGACAAATGGACCACCATGCGTGTGAGCGGCGCCGCGCTCGAGCGCCTGGCGCACGGCTAAGGGCGCATGAGCGCGGCCGGCAAGACCTGGGTGCTCACGGCCGCCACGCTCGGCTCAACGCTGGCGTTCGTCGATGGGTCCGTGGTCAACGTGGCGCTCCCGAAGATCGAGAGCGAGCTGGGGGCGACCTTCGCCGCGATGCAATGGGTCATCAACGCTTACACCCTTTGCATGTCGGCGCTGCTGCTGGGCGGCGGCGCGGCGGCCGACCAGTTTGGCCGGCGGCGCATGTTCGTGATCGGCGTCAGCGTGTTCACCCTCGCCTCGCTCCTGTGCGGCTGCGCACCCAACGCGCCGGCGCTGATCGCGGCGCGGGCGGTCCAGGGGGTGGGCGCGGCGCTGCTCGTGCCGTGCGCGCTGGCGCTGATCAGCGCGGCTTTCGACGAGCGCGAGCGCGGCGCCGCCATCGGCGTCTGGTCAGGGGCCTCGGCGCTCGCCGCCGGCGTGGCGCCGCTCCTGGGCGGGGCTCTGGTGGATCACGCTTCCTGGCGCGCCATCTTTCTGATCAACCCGCTGCTCGCGCTGCCGACGCTGTGGATCACGCTGCGGCGAGTGCCGGAGAGCCGCGACCCGAACGCCGCCCCAGGCGTTGACTGGCCGGGGGCGCTGCTGGCGTTCGCCGGGCTCGGCAGTCTCGTCTACGGGCTGATCGCTTCCTCCGGGCTCGGCTGGCAAAACCCGCGTGTCGCCGCCGCGCTGGCGGCCGGCGCGCTGCTGCTGGTCGCGTTCGTCGTTGCCGAGCGCGGCAGCCGCGCCCCGATGATGCCGCTCGAACTGTTTCGCTCGCGCGTGTTCAGCGGCATCAACCTGCTCACGCTACTGCTGTACGGGGCGCTCGGCGGGGCATTCTTCTTCGTGCCGTTCCTGCTCATCCAGGCGCGCGGCTTTTCCGCCACCGCGGCCGGTGCTGCGTATCTGCCGTTCACCATCGTGCTCGGCGTGCTATCGCGCTGGTCGGGCGGGTTGCTGGATCGCATCGGCGCGCGCGGACCGCTCATCGTCGGCCCAGCACTCACCGCGGTGGGCTTCGTGCTGCTCGCGAACGCGTCCGCCTACCGCGGGACTCTCGCCGCGATGACTGTACTGGGACTAGGCATGGCCATCACCGTCGCGCCGCTCACTACGACGGTCATCAATTCGGTGCCGGCGCACCGCACCGGTGTCGCCTCGGGCATCAACAACGCGGTGGCCTCACTCGGGAGCCTGCTACTGATTGCGATACTCGGTAGCGTGGCGCTCGGCGCCTTCAGCCGCGCGCTCGAGCGGCAGCTCTCGCACGTCACGCCATCGGCAGCGGTACGCTCGGCGGCGTTGGGGGCGCGTGGTGGCTTGGTGATGCCGGCCATGCCTGCGAGGCTCGCGGAGCCGCAGCGGCTGCAGGCGCGCGCGATCGTCGCGGGTGCGCTGGTGAAGACGGTGCAAGGTGCGCTGTGCATCGCCGCAGGCCTCGCGCTCGGCAGCGCGCTGGTGGCGGCCTTGACCATTCCGCCGCGCCGCACGCCACGCGCGCCGGCGCCTTCCTGAAGGCGCCCCTTACGGTCGGCGGTAGATGAGGCCGTCCTTCATGACGAACACGACGTGCATGAGCGCATCGATGTCACGCGTCGGATCGCCGCTCACGGCCACCAGATCCGCCAGCAGCCCCGCGCGCACCCGGCCGAAATCTGCCTCATGGCGCAGGATCTTCGCGTCGGTGGCGGTGGCGGCGGTGAGCGCCTGCACCGGGGTCATGCCGTCGCGCACCATCCATTGCAGCTCGCGGTAGTTGGTGCCATGCGCGTACACCCCCACGTCGCTGCCGCAGCCGATGAGCACGCCTTCTTTCATGGCGGTCGTGAAGGCCCGCCGCGCCTGCTCCATGCCCGCAGTCGGCGCTGATTTGCCGGCCACGTAGTGTTCAAAATATTCCCCGTAAGCCTCTTCCGCGGTCAGCGTCGGCAGATACCCGACGCCGCGCGCGGCCATGAGCCTGAATACCTCGGGGGTACCGTTGAAACCGTGCTCGATGGTATCCACGCCGGCGAGCACCGCGCGGCGCATGCCTTCGGCCGTGGTGGCGTGCGCCGCCACCGGCCGCCCGGATGAGTGCGCCGTCTCGACCAGCGCCCGCAGCTCCTCTTCGCTGAAGGTGGGCTGCTGCGTGCCACCCGGACCCCATCTGTAGTCCGCGTACACCTTGATCCAGTCGGCACCGCGCCCGGCCTGTTCGCGCACCGCGCGAATCACTTCGTCAACCCCGCTCGCTTCCTGCGCGCCCTGTGGCGTGCAGCACACGTCCGGCCGAAACGCGCGTGGCGCCGGACCGTAACTGCCGGTCGCGACAATGGCACGCGTGGCAACAAACAGGTGCGGACCATCGATGAGTCCGTCTTCGATCGCGCGCCGCAATGACACATCGGCGTACTCCGCGCCCTCGGTGCCCAGGTCTCGCAGCGTCGTGAACCCGGCCATGAGTGTCGCGTGAGCCTGCCGCGCAGCGCGCAGCGTGCGATAGGGCACCGCCTCCTTCAGAACCTGATCGTCCCAGAGCGTCTCGTTGTAGGGGTGCAGAAACAGGTGCGAGTGCGCGTCGATGAGGCCGGGCAGAAGAGTCGCGCCGGGCAGATCGATTACGGTCGCGCCCGCGGGCGTACTCACCGCCGCTGGCGGGCCCACGGCGACGATGCGCCCGCCCTGTGTCAGCACCACCCACCCGGGATGCACGGGGTCCCCGGCCGTCCAGACTTGTGCCGGGCGCAGCAGTGTTGCCGTGGGTGGCGCCGGCGCATCCGCCGCTGCCGGCGCGGCGGCGGACCACGCGGCGCAGGCCGCGGCGCTCAAGGCCGCATGCACAAGGATGGCGGCGGCGGGTCGCAGCCGGAACCTGCGCCGGGTCCTCACGGACCCATCAGCACGGTGGTGTCGTAGCTCTCAAATCCCTGGATGGCGCGCCCGTAGGCATTGAACACCAGCCGCTCCGCGACCTTGTCGGCCCGCGGCGCGAGCAGCATCCGCAGCACCACGTCGTCGGCGGGCCGCGTGGCCTCCTCCGCGAGCAGCTGCTCGACGACGCGGGTCAGGCGGTGCGTCAGCTCGTTCACGAACCGCAGGTGCGCACCATCGTGCACCTGCTCGGTGCCCGGACCGTAGGTGGTGCGCGCCTCTTCGGCCAGTTCATGCAGAAACAGGTTGAGGAGACGGGCCTTATCCACCAGCCGCAGCTCCACGAAGAACTGGATTTCGGAATTGAGGTTCATGGCGCCCCCCGCTTCGATCCGCTTTCCTACGCGCTAGGCAGGGAAGAAGTCAATGGGCTTGGTGGTGGTAATGGTCTCGACATCCTTGGCGTCGAAGCGGAACAGGCGCACCAGCGCCATGATTTTGCTTTCGAGCTCCGGATCCTTCAGCTCGCTCGACACCACCCGGCACATGGTCACCTCGCCGCTTGGCGCGATGGTGAACTCCAGCACCAGTTTCCCCTGCAGCTCCGCGTTGTCGCGCAGCGCACGGGCATAGAGGTTGTAGATCCGCCCCTTATTGCGATCGAAGACCAGCTCGATTTCCTCGGGCGAGCGCGCCGCCTTGCCGCTGCCGCCGCTGCGGGTCGGCGCGCGGTTGTTGAGCCCGCTGCGGGCGATGCCGGACGTGACCGCGGTAGTATCGTGACCGGTGAGCGAGCCCGCGCCGGTGCCAAAACCGCGGCTGGCATTGGCGGACGTGATGCCGCCGCTGCCCGCACCTGCCTTGGAAGTGATGAGCGAGCGTTCGGCATGCGCGTCGGCGCCCACCGCGCCGGAAAGGTTCTTGGTCTCAAGCGGCGTCAGATCCATCACTTCGCGTAAGTCGGCGAGCTCGTCCTTCACCTGGCTCAGCTGCTTCTGCGCCTTCTCGTGCGCGCGCTGCCGCTGATCGACCGGCGGAACCGGTACCGGCACCGGCTTCGGTTCGATCTTCGGTTTCACCTCCACCTTCGGCACCGGCGGCGGCGGGGGTGGCGGCTTGGGTTTGTTCTCGAGCATCACCCGCGCGAGGCGCTGCGGGATGTCCACGGTCGTCGGGCGCTTGGGCACCGGCAGCAGCGGAAAGAGAATACCGAACACCACCAGCAGGATGAGCATGTAGCGCAGGATCTTGCGGAAGCGTTCGCTCGCCTCCTCGTCGCCCTCCCAGGGCAGCTCGAACTCGCGGTAATACGGGGCAATGACCATGGCTGTCACGCGGGCTTGAACTGGCCGGCCACGACCGGCTTTTCCTTCTGGATGACCGCCAGCGATACCTTGCCGTAGTCGGCGTCGGTGCAGGTGAGCATCACGCGTTTGATCACGTCGTAGGGCAGCGACTTGTCCGCCATGATGGTGATCTCGCGCTCGGCGATGTCACGCTCACTCATTTCCTTGCCGACCAGCAGCGGCCGCTTGAGCGCCGCGCGCAGCGACTCGACCAGCGCGCCGGAGCCGGCGCGAATTTCGGCGACGCTGGCGATGCGCTCGCCCTGCACGAACAGGTCGTCCTTGGTGATCATCACCACCACCGACTGCTTCGGCGCCACCTGCGCGATGGATTGCGGGATCTCAATGCCCTTGGCGTTCTGGATGACCTCCACCTCGGTCGAATACACCAGCAGGAACGCCACCATCACCGTGAGGATGTCGATGAGCGGAATGAGGTTCAGCGCCGCGTCGGCGCGGTGCCGCAGGTGATGCGTCGCCATGCGGCGGGCGCGGTTCGACATGCTCATCGGGGTACTCCGCTGCCGGGAGCCGGCGCGAGTGGCGCGGGTGGCTCGCTCTGCGGCGTTGCCGGTGCATCCCCCAGGGAGATATCCGGGAACAGCTCCGCCTGCACGGTGCTTATGCCCTGGCTTACTTCAAACACGCGCACCCGGTCCATGACCTGTACCACCGTGTCGTAGGGCGTATCGCCTTCCAGCAGCACGCTGGCGTCGGTCTTTTCGGGGAACTTCGCCTTGACACGCTTCAGGTACTCGGTGAGCGCGTCGTAGTCGTAACCCTTGGCGGTGTTAGGAATGGTCGCAAGCGGACCGGAGTTGCGATCGGCCACCTGCAGCAGGTCCTTGCGCACCATCACCTCCAGTTGCAGCCCGGGCGGCGGCTCCTTGAAGGTGGTGTTCTGCGGCGGCAGGTTCAGCTGCAGGATCACCGTGCGGGAGAACACCGCGGTCATGAGCAGGAACGTGACCAGCACCGTGAAGATATCGATCATCGGCACGAGCAGCAGCTCTGCGGGCTTGCGCGCGTGGCGCTCGAGCTTGCGGGTTTGATACGAACGGCGCATAGGGGGCTAGCGGCCCTTGGTGGTCAGCCGGGACGGCAGCGTCAGGCCGCGGCGGGCGCGGGCTGCTGCCGCTCGGTGATCGCATTCAGAAACTTGACCGACGCCATCTCCAGGCTGTCGATGAGTTCCGTCGTCTTGGTCTGCAGGAACGCATGAATGAACAGCAGCGGCACGGCTGTCATCAGGCCGAACGCCGTGCAGTTCATCGCGACCGAAATGCTCGCCGACAGGAGATTGGCCTTCTCCGCGGGATTAATGGTCGCCACCGCCGCGAAGGCGCGGATCAGGCCCATCACAGTACCCAGGAGCCCGAGCAGCGTCGCCAGGTTGGCGAACGTTGCGAGGTAATGCGTGCGCTTCTCGAGCCGCGGCACCACCTCCATCAGGCTCTCCTCCATGGCCTTCTCGATGTCGTCGCGGCGGCGCGCGGACTGGATACGCGCCAGCCCATAGTTGAGGATGTGGCCGATGGCAGAGTCGGACTTGGAGGTCGTCTGCGCCACCTGCCGGAAGTTGCCCTGCGACAGCAACGGCACAATCTCGTTCCACAGACCACGGTTACGCACCGCGGTGTGGGTGAGATAAATGTAGCGTTCGACGGCGATGGCAAGCCCCACCACGAACACGATCGCGATGGGGTACATGAACCACCCACCGCCCTGAAAGAATCTTACGATCAAGTCCCAGAGGAACATCTGACACTCCCACTCATTAGACCGCTACACACAAGCACCAACACTATGAAAACTGAATGACATAAAGCCAAAAAGCTGCGACCCAGCTCTCATCCTTGCACGACCCGGGCCGCAATTCAGGGCTTGTCGCCAGAAAGCGGCGCCGTGCCCGTTTTTGCCCCCTTCGCATCGGGTTTCAGGGCATCGTAATAACGGTTTTCGCGCTGAAACACATCCCGATCGATCGGCTGCAGCACCTCGTCCAGCAGGCTGTTCGGTGGCTTGCCCGTCAGGTCGCTCAGGTCGGAGCGCTTCCACGGCACGATGTACAGAACCTTCGGCAACTCGCGGTTGCCCGTGATGTCGGTGGTTTCCAGCTCCAGGCGGTCGGGGCCCTTGCGCGCTGCGCTGCCCGGGCGCGCGGCGGCGGCAGGCGCGCCAGGGGCTGCAGGCGGCGCGGCGGCCGGCGCAGTCGCGGTTGTGGACGTCGGAGCCGGCGCCGGAGTCGTGTCGACACCGGGCTCCAGCTGATCCGGGCGCGGAATATCACCCGCACGCGGCGCGCTCTTCGGCGCGGGCCGCGCAGGCACGGCAGCNNGGCAGCAGGCGCCGACGGCGCCGGAGTCTCTTGTGCAAACAGCGCCGCGCACGGCGCCATGCACAGCGCCAGGCAAAGCAGCCGGGCGTGCTGATTGCAGCGGGAATTGCGCATCTTCAGTTTCCTCCATTGGCCGGTGGCGTTGCTGCGGCGCCGGGTGACGACGGCGCTGCCGGCGCGGCGGCCGGCGTTTCCGCAGGCCGGTGCGCGGGCGCAATCCCCAGACGCTGGTGCAGCTCGGCAATCCAGCCGCTCACCGGCTTGTCTTCGCCGCTGAGCTCTTTGTATTGCTCGAGCGCGGTCAGGGCGCGGTGCGGGTCGCCCAGGTACAGATCCGACAGCACGCCGAGGTTGCGCCAGGCCGGCGCGTAACGCGGGTCGGCTGTGATCGCCGCCTGGTACGAGTTCGCCGCATCCTTGAACTCCCCGCGCAGACTTTGCGTGGCGCCGAGCTCCGTCCACGCAACCGCGCTGCCGCTTTCGTGCGTGACCGCGGTCTTCAGCAGCTGTTCCGCGTCGGCGAGCTGCCCTTGCTTGCGCTTAAGAATCGCAAGATTCACCAGCGGCGCGGCGAACTGCGGATACTGCAGCGCGACCTGTTTGAAACCCAGCTCGGCCCCGGCTGTATTACCGGCGCGCATGAGATTCACCGCGCGATCGAAATCGGCACGCGCCGCGGGCGGCACTTCCGGGTGCGGGGCCGCGGCGGCACTCTGCGCCGCACCAGCCGCACTGGGCGCATTGGCAGGTGGCGCCGCAGGTCCGGCTGCCGGAGCCGGCGCCGTCACGGGAGCCCGCGTCGCGGATGGCGCATCCAGCGGGCGGCTCGGTGCCGAGCTACAGCCAGCCAGGCACCCGATTGCGATGCCCAGCGCCACACCCATGGCGGCGCCCGGCGCAATCCCAACGGCCTTATTCGAGGCTGGCAACGACATCCTGCCTCACCTCCGTCTTGCCGTAGCGCGCGGGCTTGAGCTCCGCCAGCGCTTGAAAACTCTTGCGCACCCATTCGTCGCAGATGCCGGCCTGCGTGCGCGCGGTGTTGACCTCGTGGGCCTTGATCGCCTCCTCCTCGAACGGAAACACCTGCTCCTCAAGGAGCGAGTTGTATTCCTCGAGCTCATCGCCCTTTAAATTCGGCGGGCGCTCGGAGTGCAGCAGATCGCTCGCCAGCGTGCGATACAGTTCCGCCATCTCGTAGGTCGCCGCGGTGGTCACTTCGGCGACCTGGTAGGCGGCGGCGCGCTTATAAGCGTCCATCGCGGTCTCCAGCGCGTTGCGCTTGGCGACCAGACTCTTTTTCAGCGGCACTGTCAGGCGCACGGCGCGGAATTCATCGCGCGGGCCCTGCGCCAGCGCGAGCTGCGCCCGCGCCGCGAGGTAGTGCGTGCGCTCGGTGGCGCTCGCGCCCGCCTCGGCGTCTGCCTTGATGATTTCCCGATACCAGTAGTCGCGCCGCGCGGCATCGCCGCTCTTGCCGGCGTAGTCCGCGAGTCGCTGCCGGGCTTCCTCGGCGTCGGCGAGCGGCGCCGGATTTGCCGCCACGAACTTCTCGAGCATCGCCACCGCTTTGGGCGTGTTGCCCGCCTGCGCGTACAGGTCCGCCGATTGCAGTAGCGCCTCGCGCTGTACCGAGCGCTCTTCCGCAGGGTTCGCGGCGATGCGCTCGAACTCCCCGGCGGCCTCGCCTGGCCGCTTGGCCTCGCTGTAGGCGACCGCGAGCTTGCGCGTCACCTCGCGCTGCAGTTCGTGCTGCGGAAACTGACGGCGAAAATCCTCGAGCACCCCGATGGCGCGATCCCATTGCTTGAGGGTGATGAGCTCGGCCGCCGCGTCGTACTGCGCGTTGGCACGGATCTTCGACTCGGGTGCGACGCGCGCCACGCGCAGAAAGTCCTCCACCGCGCCGTTGCCGTCGCCGGCTTTCTGCTTCGCTTCACCCTGCTTGTACACGGTGGCGGCGAGTCGCTCGGTAAGGTCGGTGCGCAGCTTGTCATCGCCACCGGCCAGCGCGCGGGCCTGCACGAAGGCCGGCTCCGCCTGCGCGTATTCGCCGGCATCGAAGTGCGCCTGCGCAATGATGGTCCAGGCGATGCGCTGCTTGGCGGCATCCACCGGTGGTGAGCGCGCGAGAATGGACTGGGAGATGCTGCTGGCGCGCAGCCCGTCACCGGCGGCGAAGATCTCCTCCGCGGCGCGGGTCAGAACGCCGGCGCTGTCCGGGTGCTCGGGGAAGGTCTGGGCGAATTTGACGCCCGAATCGGTGGCGCGCCTGTGCCAGGCTGTCTTGTCGGCCCCAGTCAGGCCCTCCTCGCCTTTCTGATAGCACACCAGTGCCGCGTAGGCCGCGGTCGCCGACTTGTCGTTGCGCGGATAGCTGTAGGCGGTGTGTTCGTACTCAGTGGCGGCGTCCTGGTACTGGTGACTTTCATAGAGAGCTTCCGCCAGCAGGTAGTTGGTGGCCGCGGAATCCGCATCCCCGGGGAAGGACTTCAGATACGCGCGGTACCAGCGGGCCGCCTCCTGGTAGTCCTCGACGCGCTTGGATTTCTGCGCACTGGCGTGAAAGTAGGTCGCGACGTCCTTGAGATTGGTCTTCAGTTCCTGCACGACCTGCGGGTTATCCGCGCGGCTGCGGTTCTTCCAGTAGGGTGAGTCGAAGTTGTAGCGCTCCACGAACTCATGCTTGGCATCGAGCACCAGCTGACTGAAGCCGCCCTTGCCGTAAGCCTCGATGGCCGCCATCGCCAGGTCCGGGGCATGATCGCTGTAGGGATCGCGCGCCACAAAAGCACGATAGCTGGCCGCGGCGTCCTGGTAGCGCTGCTTCTCCACGTACAGGTTGCCGAGTCGCGAGTACAGGAGCCACGCGTAGGGGCGCTCGCCGTGGGTGTGCAGAAACTGCTCGAGCGTCGCGGCGCCTTCGTTGTAGGAAAAGGTGATGCTCATTACCCGCAGGGTGTCTTCGACCAGCTCCCGGTCACCGCGCCTGAGACTCTCGAGCGACTTGCCCTTGCCGCTGGTGCCGAGTTCCTGATCGAGCACCGCGCCAAAGGAGGGCAGACTCTCGAGCGTCTGGGATTGCTTGAAGAGTGACCAGCCGTGCTTGTACAGGCTCTGCTGGTAGAACTCGGAAGGCCCGTGCTGGATCACCGCCGCGTAGGCGTGTTCGGCCTCCGGATACCGCCTGGCGGAAAACAACAGCTCGCCACGACGGAACTGCACTTCCTGAAGCTGCGGACTGCCGGGGTAGTGCTGCACAATGCGATCCAGCGTGCCGAGCGCGAGTTCCGGCTGGCCGGTGGTCTCGTAGGCGCGCGAGAGCTGGTAGAGCACCTGGTCATTGCGCGCGTAGTTCGGGTACGCCTTCAGCAGTGTCGTGTAGAGCCGGATGGCCTCGGCTCCCTGCAGGTCGGTGACCGTGACCTCCTGCTCCAGACGTTGCATTTCACCGGCGTCGAGATTCAGGTCACCGAGTCGCCGCAGCGCCTCGGCGCGCAGTTTCGGATCGGTGTTCTGCAGCTGCAGAAAGCGCCGGTAGTTCTCCATCGCGTTGCTGACGTTGGCGTTCGCCGCAGTGTCCTTATGGACTTCCACCGGATGCGCGCTGAGGTCGCCGATGGTCTGCGCCCTCGCCCAGGGCGTCACGCCCGCAAGCAGCAGGGCCAACACGAACACTGGTGGCGCCAGCGCCTGCCTGCGGGCGTTCACCGCTGCGGCTCCGGGGCCGGTGTTGGCGGCGGCAGCGGTGCGGGCGGGGGCGTCACATCCGGCGTGGCGGCCGGCTGTCCGGCGTCGGCGCCCTTCTGTATGGGCGCCGGGCTCCTGGCGTGTTCACCGGCATCTTGCGCGTTGGCCGCCCGGTCGTAGATGGAGGCGAGCGCGAAGCGCGCCTGCACCTGGTAATCAGCCAGGCGCTCCTTCTGCGCACCGAGCTCGTGCACCGCGATCTGCGCGAGGTAGGCGCTCTGCTTTTTCTGCGTCGCCGCGAGGCGTGACTGGATAGCACCGATGCGTGCCTTGAGGGCAGCGACCCGGGTGGCAAACTCCCCGGTGTTCGCCGGCATGCTGCGTAGCGCCCGCTGCACCCGAATCCAGCGGCTTTGCGCCTCGCGCAGCGCGAGGTCCAGGTCCTTGAGGTCGCGCTGCGCCTGCCACAGGCGCGCGTTCCAGGCATCCTCGAGTCGCAGCTGCAGCACACCCTTTACCAGCGCCAGCCGCTCGTGCAGCTCGGCGTTCTCGGGCGTATCGGGCACGCCGCTGAGTGCCGCCGACACCCGCTGCACGCGCGCCCATTGCACGCGTTCCGGGTCAGTGGCCAGGGCTGCTACATCATGCCGGGCAACGATGTCGTGCAGCTCATTCTGCAGCGCGACGTCGCGCTGCTGCAGGCGGTCGACGGCGCCTGAGGCGAGCAGTTCCTGCGCACGCGGCACGCGCTCAGCGTAGGCACGATCGCGCGTGTCGATCATGTCCTGGAAGGCCTCCATGCTATCCCCCCAGCGCGCCAGCCGGTCCTGCAGGAACACCATGTCGCGGTAGTTCTTCAGGCCTTCCTGGAAATCGTGACCCGCGAGCACCGTGTACAGGTAACGCGACTCAGGCGCATCGGGCAGATCCTTGAGTTGCCAGAACCACCCGCCATTCGGTCCGCCTTCATCGCCTCTAGCGTCCGCGGCAAGCACGCGCTCGAGCATGTCGCCCTTTTCTATGCGGGCGATCGCATCATCGAGGCGCCCGTCCTCGGTGGTGAAGGATTCGATGGCGCGCTCGTAATAATCCGCCGCCTGGGCGTTGGCGTTCAGCTTGCCGAAGGCATAGGGCACCGCGAGATAGGATTCCTGCACGGCGGCGTCGAGCAGATTACGGCTGCGCAGCTCCATCCACGGCGTGAGCGCGCGCTGGTAATCCCCGAGAGCTGCATGCGCCCAGCCGGTACCGAGCAGCGCCTTGTCCGAGTAGGGTCCGTTCAGGCGCACCCGCTCGAGGGGCGGCAGCGCTTTGGCGGGCTGGTTCGCCTGCAGGTAGGCAAATCCGAGCGCGAGATCGGCACGGTCCCGCAAAGCCAGCATCTCGGGGGTGTCCGCAACCATGGAGCCGACGCCGGCGAGGAACGCTTCGGCGTCGGCCACGCGTTGTGTGCGCACCAGCGCGACCCCGAGATTGAAGCGCGCATACGCCGACCAGACGGCCGAGCCGTGCCATGATGCAAGCAGACGGATCGCCTCATCGAAGCGGCCCTCGTGCATCAGCACGTTGGCGAACAGGAGCTCCTTGCGCGCCTCGAGTTCGGCGGACATCCGTCCATTGACCTTGCGTAAGGCCGCGTCCGCTTTGTCGAGGTAACCGCGGGCGTACCAGACCTGCGCCAGGTAGAACCACGCCCTGTTGCGCACCCCGGTGGGCACATCATCCGTGAGCAGCCTTTCGAACAGCTCGCCGGCTTCGTTGTGCATGCCAAGCTGCAGGTAAAGGCTGCCCATCAGGAGCTGCGCCTCCGGCTCATGGTGCGGCAGGCGGCCCCAGTGCTCGTAGGCAAGCAGGCGTGTCAGCGCCTCAAGGTCCTTGTTCTCCTGGTAGTAATAGAAGAGTGCATCGCCGTAGTGCAGGTCGCGAATGCGGGTACTCGGCATCTGCTCCGGGTCGTGCCGCCGGGCGCTCGCTGGCGCGGCGAGCAGCGCCGCACAAGCGGCCAGCAGCAGCGCGCGTATGCAGGCAGGCACGGACAGGGCCCTACTCCCAGTCCTTGATCACGAACTCCGGCTGCAGTTTTTGCTGCCGGTCGTCAATCTTGAGCTCGAGGTACTTCGCTCCGACGCCCTTCTCGAAGCGGATGGTCGCGCCGCGTTTGTAGGGACGGTCATTCGGCCCCTGGCCGTTGAAGTAAGCGACCAGCTCGTGGCGGCCAACCTTGAGATTGCCCAGGTACAGGCGCTGCACACCACCCTTGAGCAGCGCTTGCACCTCGCGCGGCGTATACAGATAGTTGATCACTTCCTTGTCATCGATCCGCAGCTGCACCGAATCGAGCGCGAAAAAATTCCCGACATCCATGGAAAGGAATACCGCCACTTGGGTATTGGCGGGGAACAGCAGCTCCTCCTCGAGGATGAACAGGTCCTTGTTGAGATCGACGGCATCCTTCTTCAGTCCCTGAACCTCCGTGTCGAGGCCGCGCGTGTCGGGGTTCTCCGCGGCGTCGGCTGCGGGCGTGCCGGCTGAGGCGGCAGGCGGCGTCGTGGCGTCCGCGGG
>PMHN01000294.1 GCA_003156695.1 Gammaproteobacteria bacterium | reverse complement strand
GCCGGCCAAACGCGTGGGTTTGGCCGGCTGCCCTAGCGGGCAAAGTCGAGGCAGGCTTCGAGCACCCGCGCGAGTACCGCGCGCAGCGGCGCGGCGAACTCATCATCGTAAGCACACGGCCAGCTGGCGGCATCCACGCCACCGACGGGTTCGCGTAAATAACCCCGGCACGCCAGTTCCATCTGCACGGCGTGCACGCCGTGCTGCGGGGCACCGTAGTGGCGAGTGGTGTAGCCACCCCGGAAGCGCCCGTCCGTCACCCGCGTAAGCCCGCTGGCATCGCACAGCGCCTCGATGCGACGCGTCAGCACCGCATCGCAACTCGTGCCGCTGTTGGTACCGATGTTGAAGTGCGGCAGCGTGCCGGTGAACAGCCGTGGGATCTGCGAGCGGATCGAGTGACAGTCATAAAGGATGACTACGCGATGCGCACCGCGCAGACGTCGCAGCTCTGTGCCGATGGCCTGATGGTAGGGCTCGAAATACTCGCGGCGCCGCGCGGCAATCTCCTCCGCGCCCGGCACGCAACCCACGCGGTACAGCGGCTCCCCGTCGAAGGTGGTCGTCGGACACAGTTCGGTGGTGGCCTGACCCGGGTAGAGCGAGACGCCGGAGGGGTCGCGGTTGGCGTCAATGACGCTGCGCGACACGGCGGTGCGGATGAGCGTTGCGCCGAGGTCCGCGGCGAACGCGTATAAACGCTCGATCCACCAGTCCGTGTCCTTGCGTGCCAGCCACGGGGACAGCAGCTGCGCGGCGACGGGGTCGGGAATGAGCGTGCCGGTGTGCGGCATGCACAGGAGCAGCGGCGCAGCCCCACGCTGCACGTGCAGCCATGACCCTTGGCTCCCGGCACTCATACATCAATAATGTACGCCATGACGAGCCTGTGGTTTGAATCGGCGCTGCTGCCACAGGGTTGGGCTACCCACGTACGCCTCACGGCTGCCGAGGGACATATCGAGCGCGTCGCGGTGGGCGTCCCCGCGGAGGCGGGCGATGAGTGTCACGCCATCGGTGTGCCCGGGCTTCCCAATGTGCACAGCCACGCATTCCAGCGCGGGATCGCGGGACTGACCGAGCGACGCGGGCCGGCGGACGACAGTTTCTGGAGCTGGCGCGAGCTCATGTACCAGTTCGTCGAACGCATCGACCCGGATGAGTTCGAGGCCCTGAGCGCGCTCGCTTACGCACAGATGCTCGAGGGTGGCTTCACGCACGTCGGCGAATTTCACTACCTGCACCACGATCGCAACGGCGTGCCATTTGCCGATCCGGGCGAGCTTGCGGGTCGCATTGCCGCCGCCGNNGCCGCCGCCGCCGCCCACACCGGCATCGGGCTCACGCTCCTGCCGACGTTTTATGCGCACGCGGGCTTCGGCGGCGCCGAGCCTGCGCCGCGGCAGCGCCGCTTCTGCAACGATCTGCAGCGCTTCACGGGCATTGTCGAGGCGAGCCGCAAGCTGGTGCAGGGACTCGTCGGTGCGAAGGTTGGCTTGGCGGCGCATAGCCTGCGGGCGGTTACGCCCTCGGAACTCGCCGCGGTGGTCGAGCTCGCGCGCGGCGGCGTGATCCACATCCACATCGCCGAGCAGCTGCGGGAGGTCGAGGAGTGCCACGCATGGAGCGGCCGGCGGCCGGTGGAATGGCTGCTCGACAATCAGGACGTCGATGAGCGCTGGTGCCTGGTGCATGCCACGCACGCGAACGAGGCGGAGCTTGCGGCGGTTGCCGCACGCGGTGCGGTCATCGGCCTGTGCCCGTTGACGGAGGCGAGCCTGGGTGACGGCATTTTTCCGGCGGCGCGGTTTTTCGCGCAGCACGGCCGCATTGGTATCGGCAGCGATTCCAACATCCTGCTGGACGCCGCCGAGGAACTGCGTTCGCTCGAGTACTCGCAGCGCCTCGCGCAGCGCGCCCGCAATGTGCTCGCGGCCGGGCAGGGCGCATCCACGGGCAGGAGTCTCATCGAGGCCGCGCTGTCGGGAGGCGCCCAGGTGCTCTATCCCGGTGGACCGCAGCCAACGGGCCTGGCTGCCGGTGCATCCCTGGACGTGCTGAGTCTCAACGCCGCTCACCCGGCGCTCATCGAACGGCACGCGGATGAGATCCTCGACAGCTGGATTTTTGCGGGCGGCCGGGCGGTGATTGACTGCGTATGGCGCGCCGGCACCAAGAANNCGGGCGGCATCGCGATCGTGATGGCATCGTCGCGCGCTACGGGCAGGCGCTGCGGCGCCTGCTCGCCTGAGACGGGTGGCTGGCGCGGAAAATGCTAGCATTACGCGCTTCAGTTCCCAGGCGCGCGTGACGCAGGCAGGCGGCACGCGTGCCGCGCAAAGGTAAGGTTATGGCACTCAAAATAATGATTCTCGGCGCCAACGGCTTCATCGGCAGCGCCCTCACCAACTCGATCCTGCGCAACCGCGACTGGGAGATCTACGGCATCGATCTCGGGGACAACAAGCTGGGGGAGGCACCGAAGAACGCGCGTTTCCACTTCGTCGAGGGTGACATCACCATCAACAAGGAGTGGGTCGAGTATCACGTCAA
>PMHN01000164.1 GCA_003156695.1 Gammaproteobacteria bacterium | reverse complement strand
GCACACTCACCAGCGCGCCACAGGCGCTCGCCAGCACAATGCCCGTCAGCAACAGGCGCGGCGTGCCGCCGCCGCGCGCGAGCAGGTACACCGCGGCCACCGCGCACAGGGCGCCCGCGATCGCGGCCGACTGCACCAGCACCGCCGCAAGGCCTGCGATCATGGCGAGCAGTGCGCCGACCGCCGCGCCGCCCGACACCCCGAGCACGTACGGGTCGGCGAGCGGATTACGGAACAGCGCCTGCAGCAGCACGCCCGCGAGCGCCAGGAGGCTCCCGACGCCGAAAGCCGCCAGCACCCGCGGCAGGCGTACCGCGAGCAGCACATTGCGCGTGGCCTCATCGCCCGAGCCGGCGAGCGCGGCGAGCGCCTTGCTGACGGCGATGCCGGAACTGCCGATGAGCAATGCGGCGACAAACACCACCAGCGCGACTAACGCGAGGGCAGCGAGGCGCGTGAGCGGGCTACGCATGCCGTAGCCTTATCGAATTGCGCGCAAAAGGCCATCCCCCGCGGCGGGGGTGCCTTGTGGCAGACTCTCAAGCGCACATGAGTGACGACATCGACGCGGATGGTTTTCGCAGCAACGTGGGCATCGTGCTGATGCGCGGCGATGAAGTCTTCCTCGGTCGACGCATGGGCGGGCGCGGCTGGCAGTTTCCCCAGGGCGGGGTGCGGATCGGGGAGACGCTCGAGCAGGCCCTGTACCGCGAACTCGACGAGGAGATCGGGCTCAGCGCGAACGCGGTCGAGCTCATCGGGCAGACCTCGCGCTGGCTGCGCTACCGGCTGCCCAAGCGCTACGTCCGCCGCCGCCAACAGCCGCTGTGCGTCGGACAGAAACAACGCTGGTTCCTGCTGCGGCTCACTCTGGCTGACGCGCAGTTCGCCTTCGACCACACCGCTGAGCCGGAATTCGATGCCGGGCGCTGGGCGCCGTTCTGGGAGCCGGTTAAGGAAGTCATCTACTTCAAGCGCCCCGTTTACGCGCGCGCCCTCGTGGAGCTTGCGCCGCTCGCCTTTCCACAGGGGCAACCGGCGCTGCCGGCGTGGTGGGCCGACGTCACGGCTCACGGCGTCGACCGGACTACCCCGGCGTCTGCTTAGCGCTGTGCACTTGGGCCGCATCGCGTCCATATTCTCGAGGAGCGGCACGCCGCCGCTGGTGGTGCGGCAGTACGCGCCGGCTTTGCGCAAGCTCCTCTACGGCCTGGGTGCGCTGATTGCCCTGCTGGCGCTTTACATTGTCTACGAGCTCGGCCGCTACAACGCGGGCTATGACCGCCAGGCGGCCGCGCAGCGGCGCACCGAGCTGCAAGTGCAGATCGAGCACCTCGACAAATCCAACCGCGAGATGCGCACCCAGCTCGCGGAGCTCGACACCATTCGCGTCGGCCGCGCCCGCGAACAGGCGCAGGTCGCGCGTGACATGGGCGATCTGCAGGCGCAGGTGGCCCGGCAGTCCCAGGAGCTCGCCTTCTACCGCGGCGTGGTGGCGCAGGGCGCCGCGACCGTCGGCGTGCGGATCGAGCAGCTGCGGGTTTCCACCGCTCAGCGGCCGAACGAATACACGGTGCACCTGGCGCTGCAGCGCTCGGGCCGCCCCGATGCGGATGCTTCCGGCACCATGCAGATGAGCCTGGATGGCACCGCGGCGGGGGTCGCCCGTACGCTCGACCTCGCGGCGCTGACCGAGGGCAGACAACGCGAGCTGCGCTTCGGCTTCCGGTACTTCCAGGGCATCGACCAAGTCCTGACACTCCCTGCGGGCTTCAAACCCGAGCATCTGGTGGTCGAAGTACAGTCGAACCGCAAGGGCGTGGCGCCGCTGTCGCAGACCTTCCTGTGGACGGTCGACACGTCGCCCTAGACCAACCCGGAGCGCATCAGCATGTTCACCCGCGATTCCAGACAGCCCCATATCGACACGCTGATCGGCAAGTCCGCGCGCGTGCATGGCGATGTCGAGTACCAGGGCGGATTGCACCTGGACGGGCATATCACCGGCGACGTGCGCTCGGACGATTCGCCCGCGGCCAGCCTGACGGTGAGCCAGAGCGGCTCGGTTGAGGGCGCCGTGCAGGTGCCCAACGTGCTCCTCGATGGCACGATCAAGGGCGATATTCGCGCCCGGGAACGGGTGGTGCTTGGGGCGACCGCACGGGTAGAGGGGGATGTCTATTACGGGATCATTGAAATGACTGTCGGCGCCCAAATCATGGGAAAGCTGGTGTGCGTCGCCCCGCAGGCGGCTTCTGCCCCGCCGGCAGGCCCCGGCGGCCCGCAAAGCGGCAGTGGATCACGCTAGCAGGGTGCGCCGCTTTGACCCGGCGGCGGTGCCCTCCTAGACTGAAGGCATGGAAATTATGAACACGACCGATACCTTGCAGGACGCACCTGCCCTTAAGTGNNACCGACGCGGCGGCCCGCAAGGTCGGGGACCTCATCCGTGGCGAGGGGAATCCCAAGCTCATGCTGCGGGTGTTCGTGCAGGGTGGCGGCTGTTCGGGGCTGCAGTACGGGTTCGAGTTCGATGAGCAGGTCCAGGACGGCGACGCCTGCGTGGAGAACCAGGGCGTGAAGCTCATCGTCGACCCGATGAGCGTGCAGTACTTGAGTGGCGCCGAGATCGACTATCGCGAGGGTCTCGAAGGCGCGCAGTTCGTGATCCGCAATCCAAACGCAACCACCACCTGTGGCTGCGGCTCCTCCTTCGCAGCAGCCTGAAGCGATCTCAAGCGTGCCGCCGGCGCAAGGTCGATCCAGAAAACGCCGTTCCGCTTCCCGCTCCGCCCCCCGCACCAACCACCGTGCTGTGCCGCACGTCCTCGCGGCCGTTGACTTAGGATCCAACAGCTTCCACATGGTGG
>PMHN01000279.1 GCA_003156695.1 Gammaproteobacteria bacterium | reverse complement strand
AGCATGTGCTCGGCGAGCCACCCCTCGGTGCGCGCCTGCCAGCTGGCGATGCGCAGCGCGTGGCACTTCTTGCCCAGGAGCGCGTTGCCGCCGTAGCCAGAACCGAAGCTCTCGATCGCGAGTTCTTCCGGGAAATGCATGATGAAGCGGCGCTCCGGATCCAGCTCGCCGATCGAATGCAGCCCGCGCACGAAAGTGCCATCACGCGCAATACGTTCCAATGCGGCGCGCCCGGCGCGCGTCATGATCAGCATGTTGAGCACGACGTAGGGGCTGTCGGTGAGCTCCACTCCGCAGCGCGACAGTGGCGAATCGATAGGCCCCATGCAGTAGGGGATCACGTACAACGTGCGCCCGCGCATGCAGCCACGGAATAGCTCGCGCAGCTTCGCGTGCGCGGCCTGCGGTTCCATCCAGTGATTGTTGGGGCCCGCATCCTGCTGCGAGCGCGTGCAGATGTAGGTGAGGTGCTCGACGCGCGCGACGTCGTTGGGTGCCGAGCGGGCCAGGTGGCAGCCGGGGAAATACTGCGGGTTGAGCGTCGTGAGTTCGCCGGCGCGCAGCAGCTGCTCCGTGAGCTCGCGCGCTTCCGCCTCTGTCCCTTCGCACCAATGGATGGCGGCCGGCTGCGTCAGCTCGCGCACCGAGTTCACCCACTCGGCCACGGCGCGGCTCAACTGGGGAAGCGGGCTCATCATGTGTGCGGCGGTAGCCATCCGCAGCTCCTGTCTGTTGTTGGGGCGCTTGCCGGAGGCCGCTAAGTATATCCCGGGCAGCTCCTGCGCCCTGATAAAATAGCCGCGCGGCGGATATTGTCGTCCAATCCCGCGGTGCGCACCAGTTTGCAGGAAATTCAGCAAGATACACGGCTCGACAGGGGCGGCGCGCGCACCGCACGATCACGAGCCAGTACTGCGCACGGCGCCTCCCCACATGTTGGATCTTGAAGACATATTCGGTCACGACGGCCCGCTCGAACGCGCGCTGCCGGACTTCCGGGTGCGCCGCGAGCAGCTGCGCATGGCCGAGCGCGTCGCCGAGGCGCTGCGGTCGCGCGAATCGCTCATCGTGGAAGCCGGTACGGGTACCGGCAAGACCTTCGCGTACCTGGTGCCGGCATTGCTCTCGGGCAAGCGCGTGCTCATCTCCACCGGCACGCGCACGCTGCAGGACCAGCTGTTCGCGAAGGACCTGCCGCTGGTCAGTGCCGCGCTCGGCCGCCCGTCACGCGTCGCACTCCTGAAAGGGCGCGCCAACTACCTGTGCCGTAACGCGCTCGGGCGTCTGCAGGAGGGAGGCGAACAGCTGGCGATGCTCGCCGATGAGGCACCGCGCCCGCGCGGTCCGCACAGTATGCTCGCGCGCATCCAGCGCTGGGCGCGCACCACGCGCAGCGGCGATCTCGCCGAGGTACGCGGACTTGCCGACAGCAACCCCGTGTGGGCGCAGATCACCTCGACGCGTGAGAGCTGTCTCGGGCTTCGCTGCCCGGAAATCTCCAACTGTCACGTCGCGTTTGCGCGTCGTGAGGCCCTGGATGCCGACATCGTCATCGTCAACCATCATCTGCTGCTCGCGGACCTGGCGCTGAAGGAGGATGGCTTTGGGGATCTGCTCGGATCGGCCGACGCGGTGATCCTCGACGAGGCACACCAGATCCCGGATCTCGCCACGCAATTCTTCGGCAGTCTTGTCGGCAGTCGCCAGCTGGAGAACCTGCTGAAGGATGTGCAGCTCCAGCACGCGGCCGGCGCCCCCGCCGCGGCAGTGCGCGAGGTGCAGGACGCGCTGCTGCGGCTGCGCGCCAGCTGCCCGGCAACCGTCGGGCGCTTCGCATGGACGCAGGCGCACTCGCCTCTCGGTGAGGCGGCGCAGTGGCTCGCGCACACGCTGCAGCAGCTGCAGGAGGCTTTGGCGGCAAGCGATGCACAGGGGCCGCTGGCGCAACTGGGCGAGCGGCTCGCGGAGCTGGCGGAGAATCTCGAGCGCATCGCGGCCGTCGACACACAGGACGGTGCGCGTACCGTGGAAGTGAGCGCGCGCGGAATAACCGTGAGCCTGATGCCGTTCGATATCTCGGAGCGCTTCCGGTCGCTGGTGAGCTCACGCGGCGGCGCCTGGATCTTCACTTCCGCGACGCTCTCGGTTGGCGAGGAGTTCGGGCATTTCACCGGCCGGCTCGGCCTGGCCGAGAGTCCGACGCTGCGTATCGACAGTCCCTTCGACCACGAGCGGCAGAGCCTTCTGTATCTGCCGCCGTCCATGCCCGAGCCGTCCGCTCCGGGCTTCGTGGCCGCGGTGATCACAGTCGCCGTGCCGCTGATCGAGGCCGCAGGGGGCGGGGCGTTCGTACTTTTCACGAGCCACCGCGCGCTTTCGCAAGGCGCGGTGCTGCTGCGGGAGCGCTTGGGAAGCGAGCCGCCGTATCGTTTGCTGGTACAGGGCGAGGCGCCGCGCGAACGGTTGCTGGAGGAGTTTCGCGCCGACGGTAACGCGGTGCTCCTCGGCACGGCCAGCTTCTGGGAAGGCGTTGACGTCAAGGGCGAGGCGCTGCGCCTGGTGGTCATCGAGAAGCTCCCTTTTGCTTCGCCCGAGGATCCACTGGTGCGCGCGCGGATCGAGCACCTCACGGCAAGCGGCGGCAACGCGTTCCGCGACTACCAGTTGCCGGAAGCAGCGCTGGCATTGAAGCAAGGCGCCGGGAGGCTGATCCGCAGCGAAGACGACTATGGGGTCGTCGTGATCTGCGATCCGCGCATGACTGGCCGCAGCTACGGCCGGGTATTTCTGGCGGCGCTGCCGCCCATGAGCGTGACGCAGGACCGGGATGAGACGCTGCGCTTTCTGCGCGCCCATGCGCCGCGCGCTGCGGTGCAGCGCGTGGCCGCGGTCGCACCGTGAGGATTCTCGCGCTCGATACCGCGACCGAAAATTGTTCCGCGGCACTCCTTATAGAAGGACAGCTGCACGCGACCGAGGAACTCGTCTTCCGCGGTCACGCCGAACGCATTCTTCCCATGATCGACCAGCTCCTGNNTCGGATCTGCGCGCAGTCGCGCAACGCGCCCTCGAGCTGCCGGCCGCGCCGCCGCGGGTGCTGGTGTGCAACGACGCCCGCATGCACGAGGTCTATTGGGGCTGTTTCGAGCGCACGCCGGAGGGCTTTGCGGTGGCTGTGACCGAGGAGCGGGTCGGCAGTCCGGCAGGGGGGGTGGCGCTTCCGGTCCAATGGAATGGCGCGCCCGGCGCGCTGGGCGTGGGGAGCGGCTTTTCAGCCTATCCGGAGCTCCTGGCAGCGATGTCGGGGCGCGTTGCCGTGATCCGCGATCCGCTGTTGCCACGCGCCACTGAGATAGCCCGCCTGGCGGTTCCGGAGGTGGCGAACGGCCGCCTGTTCCGCCCGGAACAGGCGCTGCCGGTCTATTTGAGGGATGATGTTGCGCGTCCCAAGGCCGGCGGTCAT
>PMHN01000001.1 GCA_003156695.1 Gammaproteobacteria bacterium | reverse complement strand
ATCTCATTCCGCACTGTTCGATTGTCAGTTGTGAAACACGCCTTGCCAGTTCTGGATTCATACGACAGACCCCGTCGTGCTGAATCGAAAAGTCAGCACCTGTGAACGTCACGGTATCTATTAGCTGTAAGACCGCTCGGTCAACCACTGGCCGCATCGGCTCCATGTGATCGAGAGCAAATCCGGGGTTGATTCCACGAAGAGCTTTCTTCTCATGCATGATTCCNNTTTCAGCATCGCATTGACCGGGTGAGTGGCTCCTCGATTGTAGCCACCTCCATCAGCTCGCAATCGGATGCCATGGCGCAAAGCGACCCTTGACCGGTAAGTGCTCCAGTCGCTAGGTATGGGATTTCGCTTCAGTGGCTTCCACTTGATGGATAAGCCAGACCATACGCGGAAGTAATCTGCGGCTATCGATCCCTCAAGCCCGAGCAAACTCGCGAATGTCCTGGGCGGATTGATCTTAAGGGATCTTGCACGCGCATCGATGTTCTTGCATGCGCGGTCCCAGAGTGGGCCACGTGGCAAGTACCCTTCCAATGTAGTTAGGGTGTTGCGGGCTTTCTGGCGGACGATCTCCGCGGCGAACGTCAGCCGAGCGCGCGGGTTGCTCCGGGTCCGCTGTTGCCAGTCCACCTTATCAGCGGAAGCCGCTTGCCCACCGGAGGTGACGGCGAACTGTCCGTCCCAACGTATGCGGATCAACGGCACACGGTGTCGCGCCAGCCAGTCGATCGCGTCCATCGTGATGTTTCCCGAACCGTCGATCACCACGAATGCGGGAGGAATATCTAACGCACCGTTAAAAAAGCGCCACTCGCGTGGGCGCGCGGGGTAATGCGTGTTGCCGTCTCGAACGAGCAGGCAGCCCTTATCCACCCGCAGCGAAAGACCGTGGCCGGTCAGGACGAGGGGGTTTGCCTCACGTTCGCGAACGCGACGGGGGAATTTGGGCTCAGATTCTGTTATCCAGAAGGTACAGCGATCGCTGTACGTTGAACCGGATTCGTCGAGTGAACGGGTTACGCGCAGCATGACGTTATTCTTCTATTTGTAAGAGCTTGATTATACTGGATTTCGGCGCTGATTTCTCTGCATATGCGTATCTCTGAGACCTCAAAGAATCAGTTGGCAGCGCTCTGGGAGTCCGGTGTTCCCCTGGACTCCGCGTGGATCGAGTTTGCAAAGTTCTTCGACCGATTCGCACACAGGGCGCTGTGCACCTATCCGGCGAACGACCCCGATGTCCTCGCCCCTGACCCGCGTTACAACGAGCTGCAGAGCTGGTTACCCAAGACATGGGAAGCCCGTCAGGAGAAGCTGCTGGTCACGACCGGAAACGAGCGTATTCACCTATTAGGTGAGATATACGCCGGGCGTCTGTGGGCGATTGGATTTCGGACATTTCCCGACGGCTCAGACGAGCTGGTCCGCGTTCCGCGCCAGCATTTCTTCTTCGAAGGAGGAGTATGCGGAGTTGCTATTCACTGGGCGAAAGGCAAACTGACCGTCGGCACTACGACCTATTTTGATATCCATGTCGCTCAGACGCCGACAGATCCGGATGGTCGTTCACCACTAGCGTGCGGCGACGAGCAAAGCGATCACTCGGGAACNNCTCCAAAACTAAAAAGCACAAGAAGGTCGGTGGCAGGCCAAGTACCAACCGCCGAATCAGCCGAGAGGTTCGGAAGTTGTGGGATACAAGCCCCGAGTTTCGAAACCTCCGTGTCAAGCAAATGGTCGGCCAGGTTCGCTCGGTGATACTCGGTGAAAACCGCCGAGACGAGGAGACGAGCGGGTACCGTTCGTCAAGCATGGCGAAGATCATCGGTCATGAACTGACCGCGCTCCGCAACCGGAATAAACGGAATAAACCGAAGAAATCGTAGGGCGCTATTTCGCTCGTTTTAATCAGGTTGCCACACAGACCCTAGTCCGCTGACATGAGCGGCGACCTCCACAGAGGAAGGCGCTACTCATCATGGGTCGACGAAAAAACAAGGCTGAACATAAAAGGCGTGTCGCACTCGGGTTGGAGCGTGAGACGTCTAAGTCCAAGCGACGGACGTCTCCGCAGATACTTAAACGCTCAACCTCTCGCCGCCAAAAGGTAGCCACTACCCCCAAGAAGCAGAAGCGCACGCGAAAGCGGCTTCATTCAGATCCTCGAATAGAAATCGCAATCCGGGAGATGAACCGCGGTCGTTCGCTCACCGCGACGGCGCGGTCTCTGGGCCTGTCGCCTAGGAATCTCCGAGACAATCTCAGGCAAGAGCACTTGGTACGCCGGAAGGGCCGCCGCTGGGTCACAAAGGACAATCGACTCAGACGAGTTCCGGTCATGACAGGCGGTCACTTTCGAGTCCTGACCGTGCGCGGGTACGAGCGAGCACGTCTCGTCGGCGAACATCACCACGCCGCCGGAGAATTCGTCCGTACGAACGATATCAAGCTGATCAAGCCCTTCAGAGGCCAGACCGTGGAAGCTGTGANNCGGTCGGCGCTACCTCCTAGAAACCGATCCCAACGCGCTTCATCGCATCGCTGCGATGGACTCACCGCCGTTTCATGAGATCTACGAAATCACTTCCAACTCGTAAGGAGAGCCGCATGACTAAGCGAATCGATGAAGAGGATCGCACGCAGCAGAGGCTGCGGCGGTTAGGCACCCGGAGCCCGTGCTGTGTTGGCTGCGGGGAGACAAATCCTGCTGTCTTTGAGCAGCACCACATCGCAGGGCGCAAGCACTCCGATGACACGGCAACGCTATGCCTGAACTGCCATAGGAAACTTTCGGATAAGCAACGCGACCACGTGCCCCCCGGCTCTAACGATCCGATCGGGCCCCTCGCGGGGATCGGTCACTACCTGCTGGGACTTGCCGATCTCCTGGCGCTGATCGTGGAGGCTCTTCGTAAGTTCGGGACTTGGCTTATGGGACAGGCAATAGGAGCGGTCACGCCATGACACACTACTTCAGAAGTTCAATCGCGATACGGGCTTACAGCGAGCGGCCGGACCGCGACCCTCTGGGATCGCGCCCGCCGAGTGCCGAGCTACAGGCATCAGAGTGGACGCTCATATTCGATTGCGAGACTACTGTCGATGCAGCCCAGCATTTGCGATTCGGGTTCTTTCAGATCCGCCGTCACGAACGTCTTGAACGGGAAGGCATCTTCTATGACGCCCGGACATTTACGGCGATCGAGGCGTCACTACTCCGGGTCTTTACGGAAAAGCATCAACTTGAGCTGCTGACCGTCGCGGAGTTCAATTCCGGCGTCTTTCTCAAGTACGGTTACGTCCGACAGGCAACGATCGTCGGGTTTAACCTACCCTTCGACCTTTCCCGCCTCGCCGTAGATCACGGGTCTGCCCGCAGAGGGATGCGGGGAGGATTCAGCTTCGATCTGACTGGCAAGAGCGAGGATCCCCGCGTGCGGGTCAANNGCGCAAGCGTGGGATGCGGGTCTCCGCCTTTCGAGGACGCTTTGTTGATATCAAGACGCTTGCGTCGGCTCTTCTAACCCGGCGCTTCTCGCTGCAAACCCTAGCTGCTTACCTGAAGACGGCAACCCAGAAGCACGACACAGATGAACACGGGACGATCACCGAAGCCTATCTCAAGTACGCGCGGGCTGACACCCAGGTGACCTGGGAGTGCTTCCAAGAACTCAAGAAGCGATATGCCGAACAC
>PMHN01000082.1:1266-16044 GCA_003156695.1 Gammaproteobacteria bacterium | reverse complement strand
GCGACGGCTACGAACTTGAGGTGACTCAGTGGCACGCCGGCCGACACGTAGAGATTCACCGCGCGCGCGACGCGCTCGACGGCAGGATTGACCTCCTCCGGGGCCTTCGAGGCAGCCGTCATCGCAAACACGACTTTGTAGGTCGCTTTGGGATCGGGCTGATAAGCCGCCTTCGGCAGCGGATGCATGTTGCCGTAGCCCTCGATCGCAGGCCCGCTCGCCAGGCCCGGGTTATCCACGGCTCCCGCCGGAACCGCAGCAACTGCGCCGGCAACGACAGCGATCAGCACGGCAATCCGATGCATGCTCTTCTCCCCGGTGGCTCGAGCGGAGCCGGTTGCACAACTCTAGCCGTTGACCCGCGAGGTTTCCATGGCATCGGCAGAATGCAGCAAGTCGCAGCCACCCATGCAGCCGTTCGCGCTGAAAGTGGTGCACACTGGCCGGCGTTCCTGCGCACTGGCAGATCGCCGGGGGCGGCGAATAATTCATGGCGCTCGGCGACACTATCTACGCATTCGACATCGAGCTTGCGAACTCCGACAGCAGCGTCTACGAATCGCTGAAGCTTCGCGTCGCGCGTCATCCGTCAGAGACGCCGGAGCACATGCTGACGCGGGTGCTCGCCTACTGTCTCGAGTACACCGAAGGGATCGCGCTTTCGAACGGATTGTCCGAGCCTGACGAGCCGGCGATCGCGGTGCGCGACCTCACGGGGGTGTTGAAAGCGTGGATTGATGTCGGCGCCCCGGACGCGATGCGGTTGCATCGGGCGAGCAAGGCGGCGCCGCGTGTAGCCGTTTATACGCACAAGGATGCCGTGCAACTGGCGGCCCGGCTGCGCGGGGAGCGGATCCATCGCATCGAGGCACTCGAGCTCTACGCAATGGACTTCGATTGGCTCTCGGATCTCGCGCAACGGTTGCAGCGCCGAACGCAGTTTGCGCTGACGGTGTCTGAGCATCATCTGTATCTGTCGCTCGGTGAAGAGACTCTCGCGGCGCTCGTCGAGCGGATTTTCCTGGGACCTTAGCGAGACCGACCCGATCCCTATGCCGGAGTGCATCGCCTGCGCTACCCTGCCCGTACGATGCGCCTGCCTTGGCGCCCAGCCCGGAAACCGGTACTTTCCTGGGGACCATGCGGAGAAAGGACCAATGAGCGCAAACACCTCTCGATGGCGATCACATGGTGTGAGAATCATTCGCTCTGACGAGTTGGATGATGCAACCGCCCAGACGCTTGGAATGCAGCGCCGTGCCGCGGTAACCACGGCGCGCACGGGCGCGACCAAGCTGTGGGCCGGCACCGTAACAATCGAGGCCAAGGCGAAGACCGGAGCGCACCATCACGGGGATCTTGAAAGCGTGATCTACGTGGTGAGCGGCGTTGCCCGCCTGCGGTGGGGCGACAAACTTGAATTCGTCGCCGAGGCCGCCCCGGGGGATTTCATCTACGTCCCGCCCTACGTGCCGCACCAGGAAATCAACGCGAGCGAGGACGCGCAGCTTCACTGCGTGCTTACCCGAAGTGGGCAACAGGGACTCGTCGTTAATCTCGACATCACGCCCGTAGAGGTACCGGAGCTCGTGCGCTGGATCGACGATCTGCACAAATGATGGGTGACTGCATGTGAATAGGATTACCGACTACCCGCTGCTGGTCTTTGTCGTTTCCTTCCTCGTACTGTGGCTGTCGACGTGGATTGGAAGGTCGGCTCCGCGCAGGCCCGGCAAACTGGACTCTCAGTCGCGGGAGGACTTTGCGGTAGTGCTGCCCGCAAGCCTTACGCTTCTCGGGCTGATCATTGGTTTCACCTTTTCGATGGCCGGCGGTCACTACGATCAGCGCAGGAGCTATGAAGAGACGGAAGCCAACGCCATCGGTACTGAGTACCTGCGCGCGGATCTTCTGCCTGCCGCCGAAGCATCGAAGGTGCATGCGCTGCTCAGCAGGTACCTGCATCAGCGCATCCTGTTTTATAGCGTCCGCGATGAGGTACAGCTTGGGCAGATCAACGTCGAAACGTCCCGGTTGCAGGCCGAGCTATGGTCCACGGTGCAGGCGCCCGCCACGGCCCTGCCAAATTCAATTACGGCGCTGGCCGTTTCCGGATTGAATGAGGTCCTGAACGCAGCAGGGTTTGCGCAGGCTGCCTGGCGGACCCGAATCCCGAATGCAGCCTGGATGCTGATGGCGCTGATTGCCATCCTCTGTAATACGTTGATTGCTTACGGCGCGCTGCAGCGCGCTTCCCTGAGCATCCCGCCACTAGTGTTGCCGCTGGTCGTCTCAATTGCATTTCTTTTCATTGCGGACATCGATAGCCCCCGCGGCGGGCTTATCCGCGTAGTGCCGCACAATCTTTTGAGTCTCGCAGCCAGCTTGCGGTAACGGGCGCGTACGCAAAGCAGGTTACACTGCGTGTCAGAAGAGAAATCGCTGGGAGCAACGAACATGAGATGGACCGCTGTTGTCTGTACGACCCTGATTGCGGCATGCGCGAACTCCCCCCCGCCCGTGGACAATCCGTCGGCTCCGGGTTCGTTCCGCGCCCCCGTGGACGAGCGGCGCGAAGCGCGCGCGCTCGAGGAGGCGGAAGCGGATTGTGCCAAGCAGGGCAAGCACGCCGTGGCGCGACGCGCTGAAGGCGAGACGCTCTACGATTGCGTAGACAAGTAACCCGCCCGGAAAGTCACGGCAACTGACCTCAGCGGATGCAGTCACTCGGCAAAAAACCTGCAGGCGCCCGGCTCGAGCGCATCAAAGCCTCACCGCGCTGGATGGGCGAGCAGTTCCGCAACCTGCACCCGATCACGCCGGGCTTGCGTGACCCGAATGCTTCGATGCCGACACTTCAGGATTTTCTGTGCGGCGGCGAGCGGCGCGTACCCAAGGGGCCGCTGCCAGCGCGCAACCCGCTCGAGGTGTGGGGCAAAAAGCCCGCGAGCGGGCTACGCGCTACCTGGCTCGGCCATTCCACGGTACTGATCGAGATCGACGGTCTGCGGATACTCACCGATCCGGTCTGGGGACCACGCGCCTCGCCGTCACGGATCGCCGGCCCTAAACGCTTCCAACCCGTGCCGGTTGCCCTGAAGGCGATGCCGCCGCTGGACCTCGTGATTGTCTCTCACGACCATTACGACCACCTTGACTATCCGACGATCCGCAAACTCGCCAAGCTCAATGTGCCGTTTGTGACCTCGCTCGGCGTGGGCGCGCATCTGGAAGCCTGGGGCGTCTCGGCCGAGCGGATCACTGAGCTCGACTGGTGGGAATCGTACGCGCTGCCTGGCGCCGGCCTTACGGTGACCGCCGCGCCGTCGCAGCACTTCTCCGGCCGCACTTTGAGAAGCCGCAACTCCACCCTCTGGTCCTCGATGGTCATCCGCTCGCCACGGCACGCGGTATTCTTCAGCGGCGATACGGGCCTCACGACCGAGTATCAGGTAATTCGCGAACGCCTCGGACCGTTCGATCTCGTGATGCTGGAAGTCGGCGCGTTCCATCCCGCCTGGGGCGATATGCACTTAGGTCCCGAGCACGCACTCGAAGCCTTCGCGCTCCTGGGCGGCAGCGCCTTCCTGCCGGTGCATTGGGGTACGTTCAGTCTGGCAATGCACGCCTGGGACCAGCCCGCGGAGGTGTTGTTGGAGTTGGGGCCGAAAACCGGTGCAACAGTCCTGATGCCTCGCCTCGGCGAACCGGTCGAGCCCGCACACGTGGAGCGCGTCGAGCCCTGGTGGCGCAACGTCGACTCGTCCGCACGTGCGCCCGTGGCCGAAGCGCCTACCGCGGCCGCGCTGCCCAAGGCCATGTCCTGGCCACTCGACTAGCTCGACTGCAACCGCATAGCCTGCGGATATCGGCTCGCTCCATACCAACCCGAATAACAAGGGGCCCGCATGCTGAAACATCTGCTGACTCTGGCATCGCTTTGCATCTGCGCGCCGTTGCTTGGCCAGGAGGCGAAACCTTTCGACGCCGCAGCGGCGTTCGGCGCACGACCCAGTGTCGCCGATCTGAGTCTGTCTCCTGACGGCGCCGACCTCGTCTACGTCGTGCCCACCACCGGCCAGGGCTCGGCCGTGTACACGCGCAGCCTCGGGTCCGGAGCGAAGGAGCAGCTGGCCCTGGCCGGCAACGGCAAGCCCGATCGCCTGGCGGCTGCGATTGGGTATCCGATGCGCGATTGGTATGTTGGATCCACGGCATCACCCACTATGAGGCACAGCTTGTGCCCTTTACCCGCGTGGTTGCAGTGGACGCCGACGGCAAGAATTTGCGGCTATTGAGCACACGTGACACTGAGTACACCCGCGGGTTTCAGTTATTTGGCGGTGCGGTGATTGACTGGTTGCCCGATGAGGACGGCGCCGTCCTCATGACCCGCAACTACGTTCCGGGTAACAACACGGGCAATGTGACCCGTAACTCGTTAGCTCGGGGTCGACTGGATTGACACGCGAACCCTCACCATCAAGCCCGTGGAGCCACCCTCGCACCTCATAACCGGATACATCAGCGATGGCCGGGGCACCGTTCGGATCCTCGCCCGCAAGGAGAACAAAATCCAGAACGTGGACTCAGGCGTTTTCGGCTATATGTATCGTCAGCCTGGGTCGAGAGACTGGCACAAGCTCGGGGAGTACGACGAGGTCAACTACACGGGCTTCAAACCCATCGCCGTTGACCCGGACCTCAATGTCGCGTACGGCTTGAAGAAGAAGGATGGGCGCGAGCTGGTCACGTGGGATGATCTCGACCACCAGCTGGAGGACTCCGCAGTTCGAACGCAGATGCTGCGCCAGAGTGATGCGTTTCCGCGCCGCGCGTTTGGCATGTAACATCAGGAAATGCGTCCGGCCATTACCAGGTTAGCCTTCCCGGTTGCCGCCGCTGGTGCGGCCGGTTGAACACGATTTATCTTGTCTCGACGTGGGCGCTCCCGCTGCTGCTCGCCATCACGCTGCATGAGGCGGCCCACGGCTTCGTCGCGCATCATTTTGGGGATGACACCGCCTGGCGGCTCGGGCGAGTCTCACTCAATCCGCTGCGGCACATCGATCCCTTCGGCACGCTGCTGCTGCCGGGGCTGCTGCTCTTGACCCACTCGCCCTTTCTCTTTGGTTACGCCAAACCCGTGCCGGTGAAGTTCGGGCAGCTGCGAAACCCGCGCCGCGACATGGTGTGGGTGGCCGCCGCCGGCCCCGGGATGAACCTCGCGCTGGCGATCGCAGCGGCGCTGCTCCTGCACACGGTCAATTTTCTGCCGGCGGGTTTCGATCAGTGGTTCCTCAGGAACCTCGTCAATGCGATCAACATCAATGTCTTTCTGGCCGTCTTCAACCTGCTTCCGCTGCCGCCCCTGGATGGTGGCCGCGTCGCCGTGGGGCTCTTGCCCAACGCGCTCGCGCTACCGCTGGCCAAACTCGCCCCCTATGGCATGGGGATCGTAATCGGGGCCTTTTTCATCCTGCCGATGCTCGTCCACATCAACCTCTTCGCTGAACTCATCGAACGGCCGGCCGCAGCGGCCATCAATGCCATCCTGCTCGTAACCGGAACGGGCTAGTCACTCGGACCCAGGCCTCCTTTAATCCGTAATCGCCAGCCCCTCACATGCTGTAATCTACTGGCGTGTCGACAGTCACGGAGAGGGTTTAATGCGGCAGCCAAATTATCAGGAACTCAAGAAACGGCGCGAAGCGCAAAAAAAGCGCGTCAAGCAGGAGAAGCTCGCAAAACGTCAGGGTGGCGAGCAACCCGAAACGACGCCGAAGGATCCGCCCTAAGCGCGCTCATCGGTACCGGACGGGCTGCGGTGACCAGTACTTCAGCCGCTCCACGATTGGTGCGGGTGGTGCGAGTGCCGCGCTAAGGCATTTCGGTGGCGAGGCCCGCAAGCGGCCACGCGGCGAACACAATCAGGCCGTCCCCGCGCGACGGCGCCGCCCGATCGCCTCCAGCGCCCGAAACCGCCCAGTGGCCGTAAGCCCTTCGCGGGCCGCCTGTGCATTCCAGAGCGCGCTGCGGCGGGCAACAAACGGACTGTTGGTCAGCTCTTCGAGGGAGCCGGCCTTGGCGAACAGGAACCCTTGACCCGCGACACAGCCGAGTGCCAGGAGCGCCGCGACCTCAGCTTCCACCTCGATCCCCTCGGCTATGGTGTCGAGTCCCAGCGTCTCGCCGAGCGTAATGACGGCGCTCGCAAGTTCCGGACCGTTGTCGGAATTGGTCAGGCGGCTCACAAATGAGCGGTCGATCTTCAGAATATCGATCGGGAAGCGGTGCAGGTACGAGAGCGACGAGTAACCGGTGCCGAAGTCATCGATCGCGAGCTGCACGCCGAGCGCCTTCAAGCGGTGGAAGCGCTCGAGGTTGGCATCGGTGTTGGACATGATCGTGCTCTCGGTCAGCTCGATGACGAGACTGCCCGGCTCAAGTCCTGAGTCGTGCAGCGCTTGCGCAACGTCATGCACCAGGTCGCCGTGCTGCAGGTGCCGGCCGGAGATATTCACCGCCAGCCGCAGTCCGGCGCCGCCGGGGATGGCGCTGCGCCAGCCACTCAGGTCACGGCATGCCTGGCGCAGAACCCAGCAGCCGAGCTTATCGATCTGGCCGCACTCCTCCACCACCGATACAAAGCGCGCCGGCATGAGGATGCCGGCTTCCGGATGGCGCCAGCGCACCAGCGCTTCAACTCCCAGCAGGCTCCTGGTGCCCAGGTCAATGATCGGCTGGTACTCGAGAAAGAATTCCTCCTGGGCAAGCGCGCGGCCGATGTCGGCCTCGAGCCGCAAACGCTCGTGCAGCATGTCCTGCATTTGCGGTTGAAAGGTGATGTGACGGTTCTTGCCGGCGCCTTTAGCGTGGTACATCGCGTTATCGGCGTTACTGAGCAGGGTTTCGGCTCCGGCTTCCGGTGTTGAAAACGCGATGCCGATGCTCGCCCCGACGCGTACCTGCATGCCGTCAAACGGGAACGGCACACTCAGGGTCTCGATGATCGCGTCCGCCAGCCGCTCCGCTTCCGTGATGGTCGCGATGCCCTCGACGAGGATGCCAAACTCATCGCCCCCCAGCCGCGCGACGGTGTCCGAGGAACGGGTCGTCTTGACGATCCGTCGGGCGACCGCCTGCAACAACCGATCGCCGGCGTCATGACCGAGTGAATCGTTGATGTTCTTGAAGTTGTCCAGATCGAGGAACATCACCGCGATGGAGCTGTTCTCGCGTTGCGCCAGGGACAGCGCGTGATGCACGCGATCGCGGAACAGGTTGCGGTTGGCGAGCAACGTCAGCGGATCGTGGAATGCGAGCTGCCGCAGCTGCTCCTCCAGGGCCTTGCGTTCACTGATGTCGCGGAAGTTCAGCGCCAGTCCCTGCACCGCCGGATCCTCGGTGAGATTACTGCCTACGCCCTCGATGACGTAACGCATCGCGGCGCGCTCGATCCGCAGCTCGACCGGCCCAACGGTGCCGGACGGCGCCGCGGCCACCTCCGCCAGGAACATCTTCAGCTTCTCGGCGTCCTCGCCGACCCAGATGTCAGGCAGGCTCTTGCCCGTGATTTCTTCGGGTTTGAGTCCCAGCATCCGCTCGGACGCCGGCGACACGAAGCGCAGTATCCCGTCGGCGGCGACGATCATGATCACGTCGGAGGCATTGGCGATGAGTGACGCGTAACGCTCCTCGACGAAGCGCGCGGCCTTGCGCTCGCGAACCACGGCGTCACTACGCAGCATCACACCCTGGCGCACCATCAACATGAGGGTGAGCGCGAACACCACCATGGTCATCACCGGCGCCGGGCCACCGAAATCACCATGGCTGAAATACAAAAGCAGCAGGAACGCCGCCAGCATCGCCGCATACGGCAACGCGCGCGCCAGGGTGTCGGAGGTGTCCGAGGCTGCGCGCAGCGGCGCGGCGAGCGTGCGCATCTGCTCGCGCCCCGCGGCGGCGAGCGGCGCCCAGGAGACCAGGTACAAGACGTCCTGGAACTGTCCCGGCAGGTAGTAACCTCGAACCTTGGCGAGCGACCAGAGGATGTCGCCGAGAAACATCGCCGCAAAGCCACTCAGGAGTAGCAATGGAATGCGCCGCCCCCCGGCCCTGCCGCCGCCGGCACCGGCGAGCAGCAGTACCCCGAACATCAGCAGTACGATGCAATCCAGGGCGACGTATGTCTGGCTCAGCGCTTCCTTGAGGAACAGGCTGTGGGTGTTCGATGCTTCCGGGCGAATTACCAGGAACCAGAAAAAGGCGCCAAACCCGACGCTGAATATCGCCGCATCCAGCGACAGCAGGATCCATGGCACGCGTACCGCGGCTGCCCGGATCAGAAACAGCGCCGCCGCCGCCACCGCCGGATAAAACGTGAAGTAGAAGACGTCAGCCGGACCGGGGAACGGGTCGTGCTGCAGCAGCCAGGAAATGGTGCCGATGACGACCCCGATGAAATACAGCGCCAGCCCCGCGGTCATCGAAGCCCACGCGGTGCGCAACGCACCGCGTTCCAAGTGGCGCGTGGTGGCGGCGGCAATGATGACGGTCACCAGCGCCGCCGGCGCGTCGGACAAGAGCCCCAGGTAGTGGGTGATCTGCTCGCCGCCAAAGCCCGTGAGCATCCACGTCGCGCACACGGCAACGTAGCTCACGAGCCCCATGAAGAGCATATCGATCCAGCGCGGTGTGGCCCCGAATATCTGCATGCGATTCAAGCAGCGGCGTCTTACGGCCGCAAGGCGAGTCGTGCGTTCAAAGCGCAAATTTGCGGCCAAAACGCGGGATCGGCCAGCGGAATATACTCCGGCGTGACGCAGTTCTCGCAGACTGTGAGGAACTGCGCAGTGCGTTCACATCAGGGCCACGGCCACCGCCACCATGACGCCAAAGGCGAGTGCCGTAATGGCCCACAGGCCGAACAGCACCTCGCCGGCGACACGCAAGGCGCGGGCGAGCGCCCGGCGGACGCCGGCTCGCCGCGGCGCCACGNNACGGCCGGGATCAGCGCGCCCCGGGGCAGGGTGCACCCATCGTTGAAGCGAAAATACCGCAGGCTCGTCATCACACTCTCCTTCACACGCTTCCGGCAGTGGCGCCCGGGCCCGCTAAGGAGAGTCCGCCGCGGCAGGTCAGTGTCCCCGCGCCCCTCCGTGGCCTGTCCCTCCCGGGACTAAAGCCGTGCCAGCCGCTGAAATTGCACCCGATCTCATAAAGCCGTTGTCTGAAGCTGCCAAAATGGCGCGCGAGAATAGGCGGGCATAGCGCCAAAGTAAAGCTTTATATACCATACCCCCTACCCTATAAGAGACGAGCCCAGATACCCGGCATGTCGCACCCGCAACCCGACCGCCCCGAGCACGGCCGCGAGCACCATCACGGGCACGGGCACGATCATGGAGCGCACGCCGCCCATCGCCACGGTTCCGCCGCCCACGGCAACGAAGCGGGCGCACGCCGGCTGCTGTTCGCTCTGCTGATTCTCGGCGGTTTCACGCTGGTGGAGGCAGTGGGCGGCTATCTCGCCAACTCGATCGCGCTCCTCGCCGAGGCCGCGCATATGCTGGCCGATTCCGCGTCGCTGCTGCTCGCCGTGTTTGCGCTGCGGGTCGCGCGGCGGCCGGCGAACACGCGCCGCACCTACGGCCATCGGCGCTACCAGCCGCTGGCGGCGTTCATGAACGGCCAGCTGCTGCTGCTGCTGACCGCCTGGGTGGTGTACGAGGCAGTGCTGCGCCTCGCCCATCGGCCGCAGGTTAACGGCAGCCTGATGCTCGGCGTCGCCCTGGCCGGCGGCGTCGCGAACCTCGCGGCGTTCCTCGCCTTGTCCGGTGCGCGCTCGCTTAACGAAAGGGGCGCGCGCGCCCACGTCCTGAGCGACCTCTTGGGTTCGGCGGCGGCCAGCCTCGCGGCGCTGGTGATTCTCTTCACCGGCTGGACCACGGCGGATCCACTGCTGTCGCTCTTGGTATCGGCGCTGATCCTGCGCTCGGCCTGGGCGATCACCCGCGAATCCGCCGATGTCCTGCTGGAGGGTGTACCGGCGGGATTCGATGTGCAGCGGATTGAGGCGGAGCTCCTGGGTCACGTGCCGGGGCTGGCCGGCGTGCACCACGTGCATGTGTGGTCGATGACGGGTGAGCGACCGACGGTCACGCTGCACGCGAATCTTCTGCCCGGCACCGCGCACGGCGAGGCGATGGCTGCCATTCACCTGCGCCTGCGGGAGCGGCTGTACGTCGAGCACTCGACGGTGCAGATAGAAGAGGAAGGCGCCTGCGAGGCGCCCCTGTGCGGTCCTTAATGTTTCGTTACTTGATCGTCACACTCGCTGACGCACCAAGGTGCTCTAATACCGCCATGAATACACTGCGGAAAAGCGCTGCCACCCTGGTCGCCCTCACCGGACTCGTCCTCGCGAGCTGCAACTCCACGCTCGACGACGGCACGACCACCACCAGCACTCAGTCAGCCACGGGCTACTGGACCGGCACCGACTCGGTGAGCGGCCTCAATATCATCGCGTTGATCAATGGCGGCGGGCAGGCGACTTTCATTCGCGCCGATGGCGTGCAGTTCACCGGCGTGGTGCAGGTCTCCGGCAGCACCCTGGCCGTCACGGTCGACGGCTACACCCAATTCCCCAACACCTTCAGCGACGGCTCGGTCTACGGCATCGGCACGCTGAATGGCACGGTCACGAGCGGTAGTTCGATCACCGCCACCCTGAGCTTCACGACCAACCCCGGCCAAACGGCCATCAGCGGCACCTGGTCGCTGACCTACCAGACTGTCTCGACCAATGCGTCATCACTCGCCGCAATCAACGCCAGCGGCCCCTACACCGACACCGTCACCGGCGCCGTCCTCGCGATCACCAGCGCGGGCGACATGACCGAGAGTGCGACCAACAATTGCGTACTGAACGGCTCGGTTTCAACGACTAACGCGACCTATAACATCTACCAGGTCGCCTTCAGCTACGGCAATTGCACCGGAACGTATGCCGTGCTCAACGGCGTGCAGTTCACCGGACTTGCGACCCTCAATACGGGGGTATCGCCCGCACAGCTGGTGCTGGGCGTGGTGGGCACCTCCACGGCCAATGTGCAGTACGGAATCGTCTCGACTCTGAACGGCAACTGACGCCATGCGTATCATGGCAGCCACCGGTGCGATACGGTGGGTGGCATGAGCAAGCAATCCGGTGACCCGAGTCTCTTGCCCGCTGCCGGGCTGTCTGGCCTTGAGCTATTGCGCGCATTTTTGGCCGCCGGCAAAGGTCCCCCGATCGGCCTGACGCTCGGCTTCACCCTCGTCGAGGTCGAACCCGGACGCGCAGTGTTCGCCGGCACCCCCGGTCCCCATGCGTATAACCCGCTCGGCGTGGTGCACGGCGGCTGGGCCGCGACGCTGCTGGATTCCGCCTGCGGCTGCGCCGTGCATTCGCAACTGAGCGCCACCCAGACCTACACGACGCTTGAATTGAAGGTCGCGTTCCACAAATCGCTCAGCAGCGAAACCGGACTGGTGCGAGCGGCGGGTACCGTGCTGTCGCTCGGACGGCGCGTCGGCTTCGNNGCCCTCGGCAACCTCCACCTTGCTGGTGATGGAGCAGCGCTGAAGTTACGCGCGAGGCGACCGGCACGCCGCCGGCCTTATTTCGGCGCCGCCGCTTTAGCTCGTGCGACGGCAATCGGCAGCGTGTCGATTAGACGCATATCGGGAGTGTTGAAAGACTGAGGGTCGGCAACATAGTCGAGCGCCATGTCCATGGCATCGTGACCCCAGAAGAATTCCTCGCCGATGACGAGTGTGGGCACGCCAAACACCCCGCGGCTGATCGCCCAGCTGGTGTTCTCGCGCAGTCGCTCCTTCACCGCCGGTACGCTGAGTGCCGCTTGCGGGTCGGCGACTCCCAGCTCGGCGGCAAGCTCGGCGATGACTGCCGGATCGGCCACGTCACGCCCGTCCCGGAACACCGCATCNNAGAACGGTCCCCACCGCGCGTGCATCGCTGCCGGCGGCAATGATCAGCCGCAGCGCCGCGAGCGGGTTGAAGGGATGCCCGGGCGGCATGCGCAGCGGGACGCCAAGCTGCCGCGCGCGCCACAGGACAAACCGATAGGTAGAGCGGCGCTTGGAGGGAATCTCGGCCGGCCCGAGTTGCCCGAAGTGCTCGAGCAGCGCGGCAAACAATACAGGCACAAATTGAATCTCCAGGGCCGGGGACAGTCGCGCGAGTTGCCCGAAGGCGAGGTAGGCGAACGGTGAGATGACATCGAACACCCACGAGGCCCGCACCGGCTCACCCGCCACGCATGAACTCCACGCGTACTCCCGGCGGCAGCGGCGCGTCCGGGGCGACGAACAGATCTGCGATCAGCGTGGCTGACGGATCGACACTGTAGGGCGTGAAGTCCCGCACCCCGGCTTCGAAGAGCACCGTGTCGTCGATGAAGAAGTTTCCGGTGCACGCGTGCGCCGGCTTATTGAGGATGACGTGCGCGGCGTCCGCCACGATCTCCGGCTTACGCGAGCGGCGCATCATCGCCTCCCCGCCGAGTGCGAATTCAACCGCCGCGGTGGCAATCGTGGTGCGCGGCCACAGGGCGTTGCAGGCGATACCCTCCGCACGGTATTGCTGCGCGAGCCCGAGCATGCAAAGCGACATGCCGTACTTCGACAAGGTATATGCGAGGTGATCCGCGAACCACTGTGGGCGCAGGTCCGGTGGCGGGGACAGCGTCAGGATGTGCGGATTCGCGGCCTTCTTCAGGTACGGCAGACAGGCGCGCGAGGTCACGAAGGTGCCGCGGGTGTTGATCTGCTGGATGAGATCGTAGCGGCGCATGTCAGTATCTTCAGTGGCGCTGAGATTGATGGCCGAGGCGTTGTTGATGCAGATGTCGATGCCGCCGAACTTCTCCGCGCACTGACGCGTAGCGGCCACCACGCTCGCCTCGTCACGCACGTCCACGACCAGCGGCAATGCCTTGCCGCCGGCGCGCTCGATGTCCTCAGCCGCGCTGTAAATGGTTCCGGCGAGCTTGGGGTGCGGCGCGGTGGTCTTCGCCGCCACCGCGACGTTCGCCCCATCGCGCGCCGCCCGCATCGCAATGGCGTGGCCGATCCCGCGGCTCGCGCCCGTGATGAACAGTGTTTTGCCTGCAAGACTCACGTCGGGGGCACCTCCGCCGAGCCTGTCAGCTGGTTCAAGCGCGGCTTCGAGGGTGGAGCGATCAGCAACTGCGACACCTTCGCGGCCGACAGCGGCGCATGGGGCGCTGCAGGTCAGATCGCAAATCAAGCAGTGCGCGCGTGCCGGTGAAGGCACGCGCGCACCCAGTCACATTACGAGCAGGCCTTGCCGTGGGCCGCGCGGGCGCCCTTGGCCTTCGCATCCGCTTCCGACATGTAGGAGCCGGCCTTGGTCTTGCCGTACCACTCATCGCCCTGGCAGTGGTACACGTTGTCCTTCGTGTTGACCCACACCTGTCCCGCGCCACCGCCCGGAGCCGCTTGGACGGAGGATGCCGGAGAGGTCTTGGACTTGGCCGTCGCAGCGGCCGTCGCGGGCGCTGCTGCAGTCGCCGCAGTCGCGGCCGCAGGGGCCGTTGTAGCGGCTGTCGAAGCGGCGCCACCGGTCGCCGACTTATTCACGCCACCGTGGCCGCGACACGCACCCTTGCCGCTCTTGTCGGACGTCGTGCCATCCTTACAGGTGACCGGGGTGCCCGTGCTGCCCGAGCTCGAGGCAGCAGCAGCAGGAGCCGCCGCCGCAGTGGTGCCGGTGCTGGTCCCAGCCGCGGCGGTCTTGGCGACGCCACCATGACCCTTGCATCCACCCTTGCCGGCTTTGGTGGCCGTGGTGCCATCCTTACAGGTCGGCAGCGGGGCGGTGCTGGCGCTGGTGCCGGTGCCGGTATCCTGCGCCAGCGCGATGGCCGGCGCAGCGAGCAGCGCGGCTGACAAGAACGCGCCACAAATCAAACCATTGACCTTCGAGACATTCATCTGCAGTTCTCCCTTTGGACACCGCTTTATTTTGGGGGCGTCAGAATACCCCAAAATCCCGCCGGGGCGAAAACCGCCGCCGCGCGCCGCTGCGACCCGCCCCCGCAGCCTGAACAGAGGGTGAACGTAGTAGGCTTCGGTGCCATGAATATGCGCATTTCCTGCCTGCTTGCCGTTTCGATTTTCGTCAGCGCCGCACCCCCGCCGGCCACGGCCGCGTGGCTGGATCGCGAGGAGGCGATCATGGGGACGCGCGTGTACGTGCAATTGTGGGCGGACGATCCTGACAAGGGCGATGCGGCCATCTCGGCGGTAATGGCCGACATGCGCCGAATCGACAACCTCATGAGCCACTACAAGCCCGACAGCCAGCTGTCGCAGATCAACGCCCACGCCAACAGCGAGCCGGTGCAGGTGGACAAGGAATTGTTCGACCTGATCAAGCTGTCGACGCACTACTCGCAGATCACCGACGGCGCCTTTGACATCACGTACGCGAGCGTCGGCTACCTCTACAACTACCCGGCCCACATCCGCCCCACCGAGGCGCAGATCAAGGCGGCACTGCCCGCGGTCAACTGGCGCAACATGCTGTTCGACGATGTGCACCACACCATTCGTTTCGAGCATCCGGGCATGCGCATTGATCTGGGGGGCATCGGCAAGGGCTATGCGGTGGACCGGGGCATCGCGATCCTCAAGGCGCACGGCATTCAACATGCGCTGGTAACGGCCGGTGGCGACAGCCGC
>PMHN01000082.1:0-1247 GCA_003156695.1 Gammaproteobacteria bacterium | reverse complement strand
GGGCGCCAATCCCGACGACCCGCACAATCCGCTGAAGGTCGTGACCCGGATTCCGATATCCGACGCGGCGGTTTCAACCTCGGGGGACTACGAGCGCTACTTCGACGAGAACGGCGTGCGCTACCACCACATCATCGACCCACGCACCGGCCATTCGGCGAGCAAAGTGCGCAGCGCCACCATCATCGGGCCGACCGCGACTCAGACCGACGGCATGTCGAAGACCGCGTTCGTGCTGGGGCCGGAGAAGGCCATGGAGATCATCAACCGCATGCCCGAATACGATGCGGTGTTCGTGACGCCCGACGGGCGCATCCTCTACTCAAACGGCTTGCGGCCCGCGGCCCCACGGCCCCCGGGGGCACCGCCGGCGCCTCCCGATGCCAGGTCAGCGCCGCCGCCGGCGCCTACTGCGNNAGCAGCCCTGAGGAGGGAATCGATCTCCGCCTCGGCGCCGAGCCAGTCCTCGGCCTCGCGGCCGGGCGCAAAGCCGCGCCGCTCGGCACGCAGGTAGGCACGCTCCGCGATCATTGCCCGCCGCACCTCGGCGCTTACCGCGCGCGTACCGGCGGAAGCTGTGGCCCTGCTCAGGACCGCGCGGCGCGCGGCGGGCCTGGCCGTTGGTGTATCGGGGGTGCGTCGATTGGCCATGGTCTCTCCTCCTGTGTTTAGCGGCCTTTGCGCTTTACCGCAGGTGCCGTCCGGCGCGCGCTCGTGTGAGCCGCGTGGGCCGCCACGTCCAGACCCTGCAGGTACTTGCGAAAATCGCGTCCAAGATCCGGGTGTCCGAGTGCGTACTCGACCGTCGCCTGCAGGTAGCCGAGCTTGCTGCCGCAGTCGTAGCGCTTGCCCTTGAAGCGATAGGCGTACACCGCCTCCTCGCGCATGAGTGAGGCAATGCCGTCGGTGAGCTGGATTTCGCCGCCCGCGCCGGAGCCGATCCGCTCCAGGTGTTCGAAAATGGCCGGCGCGAGCACGTAGCGCCCGACCACGGCGAGATTGGAAGGCGAGACCGCGGGTTTGGGCTTCTCGACGATGCTGCGCACGCGGCTGGTCAGCGACTTATCGGCTTCCACGGCGACGATACCGTACTTCTCGGTGTCGCGCCGCGGCACGAGCTCGACGCCGAGCACACTGGCGCGCTTGGCCTCGTAAACTTCAGCCATCTGCGCAAGACACGCCACTTCACTTCTGATCAGATCGTCCGCGAGGTGCACGAAGAACGGCTCCGCGCCCACCGCCGGCTG
>PMHN01000130.1 GCA_003156695.1 Gammaproteobacteria bacterium | reverse complement strand
GCTTCGGCGATCGCCGCAAAGCGATGTTGCAGGACATCGCGACGCTGACGGGCGGCACGGTCATTTCGGATGAGGTGGGTCTGTCGCTTGAAAAGGCGACTCTCAATGATCTCGGCGAGGCGAAGAAGATCGTCATCGAGAAAGAGAACACCACCATCATCGACGGCGCCGGCAAGGGGTCCGACATCAAGGGCCGCATCGAGTCGATCCGGCAGCAGGCCGAAGAGGCCACTTCCGACTACGACAAGGAAAAGCNNGAGATGAAAGAGAAGAAGGCCCGCGTCGAAGACGCGCTGCACGCCACACGCGCAGCGGTCGAAGAGGGCGTAGTGCCCGGCGGCGGCGTAGCACTCATCCGCGTGCAGAAGTCGCTCGAGAAGTTCGAAGGCGCCAATGAGGACCAGACGATCGGCGTGCGCATTCTGCACCGTGCGATCGAAGAGCCTTTGCGGCAGATCGTGGACAACGCAGGCGAAGATGCCGCGGTGATCCTCAATCGTGTGAAGGAAGGCAAGGGCAGCTTTGGCTACAACGCCGCCACCGGCAAATTCGGCGACATGCTCGAAGAGGGCATTTTGGATCCGACCAAGGTGACGCGCCTCGCGCTGCAGAACGCAGCCTCAGTCGCAGGCCTCCTGTTGACGACCGAAGTCATGATCGCTGATGCGCCGAAGGATGACGAACATTCTCACGGCGGCGGAATGCCTCCCGGCGGCATGGGCGGAATGGATATGTAGATTAAGGAGCATCCAGGCCGATCGGGACTGTCAAACAGCCCGGTCGGCTGAACCTCCCAACAATCGTGCCGCCGAGCCCCCCTCGGCGGCCGATCCCCTAGAAGCCCTGCTACTTGCGGGGCTTTTTTTGTCGGCGTCCGCCGAGCGCGCACTAACGCGCGAGGGTCGCGAAACGTCCTGCCCAATGATCTCGTCGCGATGGGCGACGGTGCGGTAATCCTTGTCGCGGAAGATTCTCGCGGAATCCTCCGCACGCTCGCGCGCAAGAACCGAACCGCATTTTGTCAAATGGCTTATCTCCGCGGGGCGGGCGCGGAACATCGTGACCGCCCGGGTGCTCTTCTGGTGCAGTTCAGGTGAAGCCACTAACATGTTTGCGGAGCCTCCGCGCGGAGGCGAGCCACGGAGGAACACCATGGCAGCTTCTAGGTTACAACTGCGAGCGATATTCATGTGCGGCTTAGCTCTCGCTGTGATTGCGGGCTGCCAAAAGGCAGCGCCCGATGACCTCAGCTGGGCGCGGGGCGCACTTGAGCGTAATGGCAATTTGCAGGTCCTGAGCATCGATCGACAGGCCCGCGCGTTCACGGTTCGCTTGAAGGACACGGGGGAGCTGCGCATCGTGCGGGCGGACGAGGTCGTGGGTTCACTGCCGTCGCCACCCGCTTTGGGGGCGGCCACCGCGCGCGCCGGACCCATCGTGGCAAGTGACGCAACTGCAACGCCGCCGCCTGCAGCCGACACAGCGACAACGGCGCCGGCAGAGCCAGCCGCTACTCAAGCGCAGGCTCAGGCGCCATCTGCCACTGCGAGCGCAGGGCCGGGCGTCATTTCCTCCGGCCCCGGATATAGCATCAGATCCGCGCGCACGGAGGGCGCCGCGGGGGCGCGCGCACGCGGCTTCGCACCGAATGACTCGGTCGCCAGCGGTCTTGCGGTCGAGCGGCGCGACGAGCCCATCATTTGTCAGGGAGCGCGCTTCCTGCGCATCGACAGCCGCAATCTTGAATTCCAGGGCGACGCCATCAGTGCCGAGGATGGCTGCGAAATACACATCACCAATAGCCGCATCGCGGCGAAGGGTGTGGGCGTTTCCGCGCGCGCCGCCAACGTGCACATCGACAACAGCCAGATCGAAGGCGGCGCCGCCTCCATCGATGCCTCGGAGGGCGCGCAGATTTATGCCGAATCGTCCCGCTTCCACGGCATGAGCCGCCGCCTCGATACCGCGGGATTCCACGACCTCGGGGGCAATGTCTGGAACTGAGACTAAGGGACTCCTAGATCAGCACGGAGCTTGCCGGTCTCATCGAGCGCTCGCTCGAAGCGCTCAATGCCAACCCTGCCGCGCGCGCTGCCCTGGAACATGCGCCGCGGGTGGTGCGCGATTCGGCGCGCAGCGTCTTCGCCGCCAGCGACTTTGTAGCCCAGTCCTGCGCGCGCGACGCGCAACTGCTTGAGGCACTCATCACCAGCGGCGACCTCGAACGGGCTTTGAGCCGCGAGGACTACGCGTTGCGCGCACCGCAGCCGCCGGCGGACATCCCCACAGATGCCCAGGTGCAGCAGGCTCTGCGGCGCTGGCGGCGCCGGGAATTCACGCGCATTGCCTGGCGGGATCTTGCCGGCTGGGCNNGGCGCACGCGCGCCGCACGCTCGTCGCGCGCTACGGCGAGCCGCGCTCCCCCGGCGGCGAGGTGCAGCCACTGCTCATCATCGGCATGGGCAAGCTCGGCGGCGGCGAGCTGAACTTCTCCTCCGACGTGGATCTGGTGCTGCTGTTTCCCGAACACGGTGAGACGGACGGTGCGCGCGGCATTGCCAACGAGGAGTTCTTCACGCGCCTGGGGCAGGCGCTGGCGCAGTTACTCGAGACCCTGACCGCGGAAGGGTTCGTGCTGCGGGTCGACTTGCGGCTGCGGCCCTTTGGCGATTCGGGTCCGCTGGTTTCGAGCTTCGCGTCCTTCGAGGACTACCTGCCGCGACATGGACGCGACTGGGAGCGCTACGCCTACGTGAAGGCCCGCCCGATCACGGCCGTGGAGCGCTACGGGGAGATCGAAGCGAGCGCGCTGCGGCCGTTCGTCTACCGGCGCTACCTCGATTACGGCGTATTCGAAAGCCTGCGGGAGATGAAGGCGCTGATCCAGCGCGAGGTGGCGCGCCGCGAGCTCGCCGATNNCGGCATCCGCGAGATCGAATTCATCGTCCAGGCGCTGCAGCTCACGCGCGGCGGCCGCGACCGGCATCTGCAGACGCCCTCGCTGTTCGCAGCCCTCGCGCGCCTGGAGGCGACCGGGCTCTTGCCCGCCGCGGCGGCGCAGGAGCTGCGCGAGGCCTACGTGTACCTGCGCCGGCTCGAAAACCGCCTGCAGATGCTCAACGATTCACAGGTGCACCGGCTGCCCGCAGACGCACTGGCGCGCGAACGCATCGCGCTCGCCATGGGCGCGCACGACTGGCCGTNNACTGGCCGGCGCTCGCCGTCGAGCTCGAGCGGCAGCGCGAACGGGTCAGCCACCATTTTCGCCTGACCTTCGGCGGCGGTGAGCCCGACAACGCCGCGGTGCGCGTGGATCTGGGGCGCTTCTGGGACAGCGAGGCGGAGGTCGCGGCGCTCGAGGCGGCGCTCGCGCGTGCCGGCTTCACCGACAGTGGCGAAGTCGCGCGGCTGCTGCTGGAGCTGCGCGCCTCGGCGCTGGTGCGCAAGCTCGATGAGGCCGGGCGCCGGCGCCTGCAGGCGCTGTTGCCGGCGCTGCTCGCCGACGTGGCCCGCAGCAGCGCACAACTGCCGGTGCTGCGGCGGGTTTTGAACATCATCGAGGCGACGGGCAAGCGCTCGGCGTATTTCGCGCTGCTGGCGGAGAACAGCGCGGCGCGTGAGCGCCTGATCGAGCTGTGCCGGCACGGGGACTTTCTCGCCGCGCAGATCGCGGCGCATCCGCTGCTGCTGGATGAGCTCATTGACGAACGGCTGCTGTCGCTACTGCCCACGCGCGCGGACTTTGCACGCGAGCTCGAGTCGCGGCTCGAGCAATTGCAGGAGGACGATCCGGAACAGCAGGTGGAAGCGTTGCGCCAGTTCCAGCGCGCCGCGTTGTTTCGCGTGGCGGTGGCGGATATCACCGGTGCCCTGCCGCTCATGCAGGTGAGCGACCGCCTCACGGACATCGCCGAGCTGATCGTGGAGCGCGCGATGCAACTCGGCTGGCGACAGATTACGGCGCAGTTTGGCGTCCCCGGGTGCGGCGATGGCGCGCGCTCGCGCCCCGTGAACATCTGCGCCGCCGGCTACGGCAAGCTGGGTGGCATGGAGCTCGGCTACTCTTCGGACCTGGACCTGGTGTTCCTGCACGACTCCCACGGCGAGCGCCAGGAAACCAGCGGTGCGCGTCCCATCGACAACCAGGTGTTCTTCGTGCGTCTGGCGCAGCGCATCGTGCACCTCCTGACCATGACCTCAGCCGCTGGCCGCCTTTACGAAGTCGACGTGCGACTGCGCCCGAGCGGCAAGGGCGGCCTGCTGGTCACCAACATCGAGGCGTTTGCCGAATATCAACGCCAGGATGCATGGACCTGGGAGCACCAGGCGCTGCTGCACGCCCGCGCGGTGGCGGGCTCACCGGCACTGCGCGCGCGCTTCGAGGCGGTGCGGCTCGAGGCGCTGTGCAACCACGTGCGCCGCGACACGTTGCGCGGCGAAGTGCGCAGCATGCGTGCGCGCATGCGCCGGGAGCTCTCGCGGGGCGACGCCGCGCGCTTTGACATCAAGCAGGACCCCGGCGGCGTCGCCGACATCGAGTTTCTTGCGCAGTACTGGGCGTTGAAATGGGCGCGGGAATATCCGCCGGTGGCGATGTTTTCCGACACCATCCGCCAGCTGGAGTCGGTAGCTTCCGCGGACCTGGTGCCGCAGGCGACCGTCGACGTGCTCACGCACGCCTACCGGACCTACCGTGCGGCCGCCCACCGCCTGTCGCTCGATGACGCGCCGGCGCTCGCTCCGGTCACAGACTTCAAGGAGACGCGCGCGGCGGTGACGCGCATCTGGGACGCCACCATGGCGGATGAACCCCAGGGGACTCCGCTATAATCCGCGTCCCGACAATGGCAGACGAGTGTCCCCCATGGCTGCGACGGTCCGGCCGCTGCTGACACCCAACGCGCAGAA
>PMHN01000044.1:13809-14025 GCA_003156695.1 Gammaproteobacteria bacterium | reverse complement strand
ACATGCTGGCAACGCCGCGCACCGTGCAGGCATACCCTAGCGAATAGGTGGAAAGGTGCCCCTCCGCGTCCAGCCCGCCGGTGCGGCAAACCTCGCCCGCGTGCTCATAACTCTGCTCCGCACCCTCGCCCAGGCCGATCTTGGTCCCGTAGTCGAGCGCCGAGGCGCGGTCACCCAGCTCCAGGGCCCGCTTGAAATAACCTGTGGCGCGGGCGC
>PMHN01000044.1:0-13791 GCA_003156695.1 Gammaproteobacteria bacterium | reverse complement strand
GGCCTTGATGATCGCCTGCGACGAGGCCGAATCCGTTGCGGCGCACACCGTGCAAGCAACGCCGAGCGCGGCCACGGCGAGACCCACTGACCAGCGGCGAGTGGTAAACATTTTCAAGCAGACCTCCTGTGTGAGGCGGACATTGTATCGGGGCCGCGGGATCGGGCGCCTGTGCATCNNTAGCGCGCTGCCGCGAAGGTGGGGCATGCGCCAGAACAGCTGATCGCGCCGACGCACAAGGTGGCCGCGCACGCGATGTAGCCGCGGCCCCCGACGTCCGGAAGGCAACGAGTCGCCGTTTGCGCAACCAAACTCAGGCAGCAGCGGTGCGCGCACTTCGACATGATCAAGCAGTGGCGCTTTCCCCTCGCGGCTCCGGGATCGATTAAGCCGGTCGAGCTCGGCTACGCGTTGCGGCAATCCCGTACGCGCGCCGAGCAAGAGAAAGAATGTCAGGAGTAGCGGAATGTCGAGCGCGATCGTGCCTAACGAATGCCAATCAATCTTCTCACGCTGCGCGGCGGACAGCCCAGCCGTGTCGTAGTAGTCTCCCCAGGTTCGCTCGAATTCGAACCGGAAGCATTTGCTAAGCGTCGCAGCGTCAGCGACCTCGTTATCCACGACGTAAAACGCTCGCCGGCCGGGCACCGCAGCGCCATTGCGATCGGGCTCCTCAGTAGTATCCAGGTCAAAGTGCGCTTCCATGGGGCTCGCAGCCAGGTCGAGTTCCGTCTCGCCCGTGCACCAGAACGTCCGCACGGATCCGCGCCGGCCATCCCGCGATGACCTGAGGTAGGCACCGCGGCGACCGCAGGCTAGGAACCCGTCCTGCACCTGCGGAAAACCATAGCGATTGAGCTCGTCCCGCCACGGCGCATACGACCATTCGACCCAGACTCGCTCTGAAGGGATGTGAATAAGGTCCATGCAGGAGAGTGTTCGCGAGCTCTTCGAGTACGCCAGCGCCGCGCACAGGCGCGTCAGGTCATCGCTCAACACATAGCGAATTGGACAACTACCCGCCTCGCTCGCGTAATCGCTGACTCCCGAGAGGCGCGACTCAACACCGGTTGAGGCACATTTGACGATGAACGGTATTCGGGCTTGCGCGATGCGATCAACCAGCCTCATGGCGCAAGGCTAGCGGCGGCAGGCGCGCTGCCATTGTTTTTGTGATGAAGCCTTCCCGGAAAACGACTAACCGCGCTTTCCAGCGACCGAGATATTCCGGTGCGCGGGACCTACGACAAGGCGTGCGAAGTCACTGCAGCGCAATCGTGATCGTCATAGACCGGTCACCACGACGGATCGTGAGCTCGAGGGGCTTGGTTTCGAAGAGCAGGGGCTTAAGATCGTAGACGCCGAGCTGCTGTTCGGGTACCGAAGCTCCATTCACGGCAATGATTGCATCGCCGGCGAGAACTCCGGCCGCGGCTGCTGGCGATCCAGCCCGCACGTTCAGGACGGTGAGCTCATTCGCCCTGTCCTGGGTTACCGACAGGCCTGAATTGTCTGATTCGAACGGCGCGTCGGCGTTCGGGTTCGGCAAGAAAGTTACGGTACGTGCACGATAGTCAAAGGTAATGCGGAAGCGGCTCAGAATGCCCGTTCCAAGATTCCCGGCGAGCGACTGTGACGCGAATGATCCCGCGTGAGTGTCGCTGACACTCACCGGTACGTGGCTGAAGGTCTTGCCGGCGAGGGTAAACGTTTCATCCTTGAATTCATGCGTCGGCAGGGTTCCACCAAGACCTCCAGGAGACAGGTTCACCGTCCCGCCGTTTTCAAACAGGTGGTGCCCGGCGGCGAACGGTCGAAATACGCTGACCGTCGCGTTGTCGCCCGTGTCCAAGCGGAACAAGCCGACGGCGCCATTAATCGTAGCCTTCACGTAGATGTCATGCCCATCACTAAAGGACGGTTCAGTCACTCCCCCCGGATTCGTGTCAGTCTGAAAGCGCGAAAACGTGATGGTCTGTTTGCCATAGTCGATGGTTGTAAGAAACTCCGAAAGAAACTCAAAGCCTGTCAGTCCGTCGATGAAAACGCCGGACTGCGGACGTGTCGCCACATAAGGAAGCGGCCCGATAATCACAGTCTCGTCATGGAGCTCCGCCTCGCCGATGCGGATGTCTCTTACGCTCGCAAAGCCGCCGGTCGCGCTGCCATTGCCCACGCCGCCGAGGTTCACTCCGCCGCTGATGATCAGACCAAAGCGGTGAGCGGCATCGGGAGGAAGATAATTCGCAGCCCCGCTGTCAAACAGGACCGTAGCGTTCTTTCCGTTGATGGTCGCAGGCAGGATGATGTGTCCTCGACCGGCGCCAGTCAGCCGGAATGGCACCGGCGACTGTCGTGGTCCGTGCATCGAGCCGTGGGGGTGAGATGCAGGACGGGTCAGGGCGTGCGGCGCCAGCGTTGCTGCAACACTGGCGGATCTTACCTCCAGGATTGTCGTTGCTCCTGTTGCATCAGTCTGGACCTGCCGAAACGGCAGCAGAATTCCACGAGTGTGTCGCCAATCGGAGTACACCGTGATCTGGTCGCCCGCATCCGTGTGTGCGACAGTCCGTACGATCAGATGTGTCCTGGGGTCGAGCCAAACGTCGATTGGTGTGCCACTGGCAGGAGAGACCTGAATCCGCTGAACGGCAGACCCCGCATTCGTCTGCGCGGGCAGCATCGTCAGCCCGGAAACATCGGCTTCGCTCCACCAGCCATCCCGGTTCACAAATGCCTGGGTCTGTGCGTCGGCAAGAAGCGACGGCAAGTCAGCCAGCGTCACCATTCCATTTTGCTTGTTCCAAATCGCACCGTCGAAACCCGACTCCTCATGCAGACTTCCTGTGTCCACCACGAGAAGACTGTGGCCGATGCGATGGTCGATGAGCTCAGTGAAAGTACCAGGAGCATCTCCGGCAATTATCGTGCCCTTGAGCCGAATCGCCGCAACCCGCTTCCACGCATCACCTCCTACGGCGGTTTGCTCTGCCTGAAAAAGTGTTCGAGGCTCTTGCGCGTGAGCGCACGTGGGCGTCAGCCCCGCAAACAGACTCATTCCCGCGGCTACGGCGCACGCGTATGCAATCTTCATAAGCGCTCATCTGAAAATGCAAAACAGGCGCGCCAGTTTGCAACATCTATTCTAAGGCGGACAACCCGCGAGACTACCGCGAAGCAGTTCCAGTCGACGTGTTGCCGCCCAAGTAGCGCTTGAAGAACTCGACGGTCCGCCGATGAATGGTCTCAACCGAAGGCGAAATCGGAGCATCCCCTATGTGTTGAAAATCGTGGCCGGCGTTCTTGACCCTGACGAACTCAACCGCTAGTCCGGCTCGCCGATAGGCTGCGGTCATTCGCACAGACTGGTCGAGGGGTATGTCAGCATCGCTTTCGCCGTGGACCAGCAGCAGTGGCGGATCATTCCTGGTCACGTAGAAAATGGGGCTGGCCTTGCGATACAAGTCCGGCTTCTCCGTCTCGGCGCCTCGCAGGAACTTCACCAGGTATGGGACCGTTTCAGCCGGGAATGCCTGGGTGAGGTCTGATACGCCGTAGTACGACGCTGCGGCCTGCACTTGGCTGGAGATGTCCGGCCAGCCTCCGTTTCCCTCAAGACCTGCGCCCCGACCTGCAGTGGCGACCAGCTCAGCGAGATGCCCCCCAGCGGAGGATCCAGCCACTCCGATTCGCTCAGGGTCGATGCCGTATCTGCGTGCGTTAGCNNTTGCAGTCCTCGATGGCGGCTGGAAACGGCGCATCACCGCTGAGACGGTAGGACACGCTTGCCGTCACGAAGCCGCTGTCAGCCAGGAATTGCGCGCCGGAAGCGCTCTTCTTGTCACCGTGCTCCCAACCTCCACCATGAATCCACAACACCGCTGGGACAGGCGTCGCGCTGCGGTGTTGCGGGACGAAAACATCCATCAGTAAGGGCTTGCCTCCGCCACTGCAGTACTGGACGTCAGGAACGACGGTGTACTGCGGCTGAGGTGTTTGCGCCACCGTTTGCGCCGCCTAAGGCGGCGCCAGGAGAATCAGGGCAACGAGCCGGTACACCATGGACAGGGACGCTCGGTACGGCGGCTTGCGGCTATTGACTCTCCTTCACGACACGTCCGTTGAGGGGCTGCAGGGGCCTGACATCGTGCGGATACAGCCTGGCGAACGCTGCGACCTGCGCCGCCGAGATGTCCACTGGAGTCTTCAGCACAAACCACTTCACGCCCTCGGTACACGGCGGCGCCGTTACCGACCCCATATACACGTAGTAGCCGGTGTCGTGCGGCAGCATGTCAGCGGGATTGAGCTCGAGCCCGGCAACCTCCTGCTGGCCTTCGCTCGCCGGCATATGTTCCCAAACCTGCTGAATAGTGGCGTTCGCACGGCCCACTTTCAGAAGCACCGCCACTCCGGCCACCTCCCCGTCGCTCGCCTGATGCATCAGGTGCAGCACCATGGCGTACGGCTTGCCGTGAACGTACTCTTCGCTCGGCCGGTGAAAGTGAAACTGCGTCAGCTGATAGCGTTTGTCACCCACCACCAGGAAGTTTCCGCTTCCCGGGGCGTCGTGATAGTTAACGCGGATCGTGTAGCCGTTGTTGATCACGTACTTCACGGGTTCACTTTTGTATTCGAACCGCAGCGCAGGCAGCTCGACTTTCTGTGTATCGCGAATGTCAATCGGCGACTGCTCCTTGCCGAGGTTGCAGGTGACGTAGCCCGGATCCAGCGTGCTCCAATGTTCGGCTCCCCGCGGTCCTTCGTAGGACCACGGCGTCTTCCACGGAGATACATAGTGCGAATAGTCTGCATTCTGCGCGGAACCCGCGGGTGCGAAAGCCGCCGCGACTACGAGCAGTGCAAATGTCATCGAACGCTTTTTCATATTGCCCCTCGCTTTGCGCGTAAATTCCCGGGACTTTGATTGCCAGTCGCCCTTGCTCGTTGCCGAATGTACCGTTTAGCGCCCGACTGCAATTCGTCTGGCGTCGCAGTGTGGATGCCAAGCGCTCCTTACAAGGAGCGCTGCGGCTGCTGGCTGAACGCGACGCCGCCGAGGATCACAGCGGCCGCCAGCGCCATGCTGATGGTGAGGGGTTCGCCCAGCACCAGCCAGGCCCACAGCACGCCGAACAGCGGAATCAGGTACGTCACCGTCGAGGCGCGCGTCGCCCCCACCCGCGCGATCAGCCGGTAATAGAAAACGAACGCCACACCCGTGCACAGCACGCCCAGCAGCACGGCGCTTAGCACCGCCACAGCCGGGAGCGGATGCCGCGGCCAGGTCCACGCCGCGAACGGCAGCAGCTGCGCCGCAGCGCAGATCAGGGTAACCGCGGCGACCGCCGCCGGCGGGTAGCCGGTGAGATGACGCCGCACCAGGTTGATGCCGAGCCCGTACAGGAGCGCTCCGGCCGCGCCCGCCAGCGCCGCCGCCCACACACTTGCACCCTGCGTCTTGCCGCTGGCGAGGATCACGACGCCGGCGAAGCCAGCGGTGAGCGCTGCCAGGCGCCGCGCGCTGATGCGCTCCCCAAACAAAAGGAACGCCACCAGGGCGGTGAACATCACCGTCATGGCGTTGGTGATGGCGCCGATCCCGGCCGGCGCGCGCTCTGCGCCCCAGGCGAACAGCACGTACGGCGCCGCGGAGTTGATGGCGGCGATGCCGGAGATTCGCAGCCACAGGGCGGGCGTGAACCGCGCGCGCTCGCGCCACAGGAACGGCAGCAGCACCACGGCGCCGAGCGCCAGCCGCGTCTCGACCAGCGGCAGAGCGCCGAAATCCGCAGCGGCCAATCGCATGAAGAGAAAGGAGCCGCCCCACACCGCCCCGAGGAGCGTCAGCTCGAGCCTGATCCGCCACGTGAACGCGCCGACGCCGGATGCCGGTGCAACCTCGGCGCGGACGGCAGCGGCGGTGGTGCACTCGGTGGCCATCCACCCATCCTAATGGGGTGGCCACAGACAACACTTCGTTGAGCATCGCAGTGTGGATGCACGGAGCGCGGAGCGGGCGGCCGGCTGTGCGGCGCGGGCGCGACTAGGGATGTTGCGCTTGCGTCGCGCGGGAGGCGTCTGCGGGCAGCCGCTCAAGCATGAACGTCGAATAGAGTCAGCATTTCGCGTCGCCCAAGACTGGTGACGCCCAGCGCTCTGCTGTCAAAATCCCGCTGCACCCATTTTCTCTTCAGCGCGACCGTCAGGAGCGCCGCGCCCAGCGCCCCGCCCAGATGCGGCCGCTGCTCGCTCCAATCTAAACACGCGCACGCGAACCGACGCCGTAACGCTCGGGTTGACTCGACGTCGATGCCCAGGCTTTCAAAGGCCTGCGCGCCACCGGGCCTCACGTCGTATGTGTTATCGCCCGTCTTCGAGCCAGCTGAAAGCCACCCCAGTGTCCTGAAGCGATCGTGCAGCGAGACAGCGAGTGCGCCCGCCATGTGGTCATAACAAGTCCGGGCGGCACGTAGCCGGGTTGGAATGCTTGGCGAGGGCTTATCGCGAAAGCATCCGGCGACGGTACTCAACGCTTCCAGCGCGCTAGCCACATCGGGCCCGTTGAGACTGTAGAAACGAAACCTTCCGCGGACCAGTACTCTGACCAGATTCGCGCTCTTCAGTCGCTCCAGGTGCACGCTCGTGGTTGACGGGCTCACGTCAGCCACCGTCGCCAGTTCGGTGCTGGTGCGTTCGCGCCCATCCATCAGGCAGCACAGGATGCGAGTGCGCGCCAACTCGCCGATCGCGGCGGCAGTTCTGGCGATCGCAGCATCGTCATCCATACTTTTATCGTAGACGAATTGGCCCTGCCCGACAACTGCCAGACTGGTGGCCGATGGGGCAGTTACACAGGAGCATAAGTAAGCGCTGGGTACTTCCTCGACACCTGGCATCGAGGGACGTGTGGCTGACCGTCACCCCCGTCTGGGCGGCGCTCGCGCTGAGTCGCGTTGTGTTCTATGAATTCGAGCGACTCAGATTCCCAGAGATCGTTCCTCCGGTCCTTGCCGACGCATTGCAGGGCGTGTTCCTGTGGCCGCTTGCGGTGCTTGGCTGTCATCTGACGCTCAAGGCGTGGAAGCGCGCCGGCGCCACCCTGAGTGTCGTTGTCGGACTTGCGAGTTCGCTCGCATTCGGGACGCTGGCGCGGCTCGCATACGGGCTTGCTTCGTGGCTGAGCCCGAACCCACAGGCGCAGCAGCTGTGGATTTCAGCCTTGCCCAGATCCGGTTCGGGATTCCTGTACCCATGGCTGTCGAGCACGGTTGAATATGGCGTGTTGTACCTTTCCTGCATAAGCGCAGCGGTTGGGTTCCTCGCATATCGGAATTGGGTCGGTGAACGGCTGCTGCGCGAACGCGCTGATTCGCGAGTGGCACTGGAGCGGTTGCGTGCACTGCGCGCGCAGGTCAACCCCCACTTCCTGTTAAACGCGCTGAACAGCCTCGTCGGTCTCGATGCTGTACCGACGGGCACTTCGCAGCCGTTGCTCGGTGATCTCTCGGAGCTGCTGCGCCGAACGCTCGCGGCGAGTGAGCGTGAGCGGCAGAGCGTGCAGGACGAGGTGGCCTGCGTTGAGGCGTACCTGCGGATTCAGCAAGCACGCTTTCCGGCACGCGTTAAGTGGCGCTCGGTGGTCAATCCTGCATGCGCAGCGGCCACCTTGCCATCATTGATTCTCATGCCACTGGTCGAGAACGCGGTCACCCATGGGCTGCGCGGACGCACACCATCCGTGGCTATCGATATCGCAGTGGCTTGCAGCTGCACAGCGGTGAACGTCACCGTGCGCAACTCCTGCGCCGCGCTCAGCGTTGCCCCAGTGGCGCTGCGCCCGGCACTTGGCTTGCGCCACGTAAGGGAACGCTTGCACATACTTTTCGGCAGCGCGGCGACGCTCAAGATCGATCAGTCAGACCCGGGGCAATTCGTTGCGCGGCTCAGCGTGCCGTCGGATCCAGAGCGCACAAGGGAACACTACGTGGAGGAATCGCTATGCGAGTCGTGATAGTCGACGACGAGCCGCTGGCCCGCGCGATCCTGGGACGACTGTGTCGAGCCAGTGATGATATTGAGGTGGTAGCGGAGGCTGATTCGGGTGCCGCCGCAATTCAGGCGATCCGTCGTGACCACCCGGACGTCCTTCTACTCGACATCGAATTGCCGGATATGAGCGGCTTTGAGCTGCTGCGATCTTTACGGGGCGACGACGCGCCTCTGGCGATCATGGTGAGCGCGCACCCGCAGCACGCGCTCACGGCGTACGACGCTGCGGCGTTTGACTATCTGACCAAGCCCGTAAACCCCGAGCGTTTCAATGAAGCGATGAGGCGCGCCCGTATCCGCTGCGAACCGTCGGTGACTGGCGCGGTGCGCTCGTCCTTGCAAACGGCCTGGCGGACGAGTGCCCGGAGCGGGCCGGCGGACCGGCCGCAGGTGCTCGTCGGGGAGCGCGAACGACGCCTGTATCTGCTCGATCCAGAGAAGGTCGACTACATCGAGTCTTACGGAAATTACGTGCGGATCTGGTCCGGGTCGGACTCGTACATCAGTCGCGACCGCGTCAAGCGACTTGCCGTAGTGCTCGCTCCGGCGGGATTCGTGCGTATAGAGCGGTCGAGGCTCGTCAATCTGCGGGCCATCTCCTACATCGAAAGACTGGGCCACGGGATGTTTTCGTTTACGCTCAGCAGCGGCACGTGCTTTGAATCGACCCCGACCTATCGCACAGAGATCCTGCGGGCTGTGCTTCCCGCTGAGTTTTCTCATTAGGCGGCGCGCGTAAACGTCGCGATAAAGTACGGCTCCCAGGTCTTGCCTCCGTCGATCGAGAATGATTCCTGGAAATGTTGCGAATTCACCGTGATATCGGACCACACGGCGCGCATCAGAGCAGCCCTGCCATGATAGGTTTCCTGATCGTAAAACTCGCCGCGTCCGTTGCTGAACTCGCCGATCATCGGTTGGTTTAATTGCCCGTCATTGCTATTGGAAAAGCTCTTGCTCCACTGATGCGACTGGGGATCGTAGAGAAACAAGACCAGCGCTTCGAAGTGGCCTATTGGGCCGTCGGCCTCGACCTCCTCGAGCTGGGCGCGGCCGCTCCAGACCTTCCGCACGACGGCAGTGCCATTGAGCTCGACCCAGGCGCCTGTGCCGGTGAGCAAGCTTATGTGAGCCCTCCAGGACCCGATATTGAAGTCCATATCGCGCTGCCCATCATGTTGCGCTTGTGGAGCGGAAGCCGTCTGCGCAGCTGCCGGATGAGAAAAACTCCCCAGCGCACCCAACAGCAGTAGCGCGCGCAGCAAATTACTACCCGCGCCGACTGGCTTTGAAGCTAGAGCGAAAATCGGCAGCCAACTCTGAGGAAGCGGCCAACGATGCCCGCCTGAGAGTAGGTCGGTTGTGGTTGATCCCGGCATAGTTCGGCAGGTTTACCGGCGGCAGCTTATCGAACGCATTCTCAACCGCTGCGATCAGCTGCCACTAGGTCCACCGACGCGCGCTAACTGTGCGCGCCACCGTTCCCCGGTCCCGAAGAGGACGGTCCTTCGAAAGTTTCGTGGGTTAAGACGATTTTCCAGCTCCCATCTTGCCAATGCAATACGTCGGTTTCGCGCTCCCTTACATCGAAGGGTTTCCCACCAAACGTGCCAGCGAGTCTGACCTTCGACGTCACCAGTGCAACATCTCCGTAGAGACGCACCCTCGGTTCCGAAAGCTCAAATGTCTTGCGGGTTAGGTAGCCAGACTTTATTCCATCGGGGAAGACCGACTTACCCTCCGCGATGCCGCCTCTCGCAGAAATGACGGCCCAGTCATCGGACAGTACGCGTGCAATTCCATCAGCGTCGTTTTCGCGCATCGCGCGTGCCATTTCCTGAACCGTCGCCAGTGCGCTGCCCTTGGTCGGTCCAGCTGCGGGCTTTGCGCCCTGCGGCGCAGCAGATATCGCCAAGGGCGCGATCAGCAAACCCACCATGAACACCTTGAGCATGCCATTGGCGATTGATCGGGCATCGGAAAGAGTCATGTTCGTTTCCTCTCACATACTGTGGCCGCGGAGCCTCAGAACCGATAGGTCGCGCCGAGCATGAAGAACCGCCCCACCGCGCCGTCCTGATCGAGCGCGGCGTCGTAGTGCAGCTCGGCGCCGCCGCCGTAGGTCTGCAGGTCGATTGGCGCGTCCGAGTTGAAGAGATTGGTGACCGAGCCGTGGACGGACAAGTGATCGGTCGCCGCGTAGTTGACGTACAGGTTCGCCGAGGTGAAATGCGCCACCGAGCAGTACGGGGCCCAGGCGCCCGGCAGGGGGCCCGAGAGTCCGGACACCGCCGCACCGTAGGCCGAGGGCGAGCCTGACTCCAGCGCGACGGCGCAGGTGTTATAGCCCGCCGACGGGTCGAGAATGCTGATGGAACTGGTGTAGTTCACCGTCAGTGCGGCAGTCACCGGACCTTTGTCCCAGGTCAGCGTGGCTACGGCGCGATCGCGCGGATTGCCCGTGTCGCCGGAGATGCTCGAGGGTCCGTGAGTCCCGGCCAGATCAAACGTGGTGCCCTGGTAGCCGTACTCATACTCGATGATGCGGGTGAAGTTCAGCTCGGCGGTCAACCGGCCCAGATCGCCGATATCGAAGCGGCTGCGCAGGTCCAGGTCTATGCCCGAGGTCGTGGTGACGCCCGCGTTCACATAGGGAATCACTAAGTACGCCGGGTAGCCGACCGGCACGCCGTTCACGTTGGTGGGCACGTTGACGGTATTGCAGGGCGTACCGTTGGTTGTGGTGTTGGTGCACTCGGCCAGCGTCGCGGGCGCGCCGCGCACCTGGGTCAGGAACGACGCTCCCAGGCCACCGGCAGCGGAAGCGGAGATGATGTCGTTGTTGAGCTGGATCCAGTAGTAGTCAACCGATGCATTGAACAGCGGCGAGGGCTCGAAGATGACGCCAAACGTCGCGTTCTTCGAGGTGACGGCCTTCAGATCGGGGTTGGCGGATGAAACGCCTATCGCCGGGTAGGCGCACAGGGCATTGAAGGTGCCTTTCACGTTCGTGACGCCATTGGGACACAGCAGCGGGTCGTTGGTATTGCCCTCGCCGAACGCCGTGCCGGCGATGCCGGATTCGGATATCGAGGGCGCGCGGAACCCCTTACCCCAGGTGCCGCGGACCGTGAACATGTCGATCGGGGTGTACTTGACACCGATCTTCGGTGTGGCCTGGCCGCCGTACGTGTCGTAGTGGTCGTAGCGCACTGCGGCGTCCACCTCCAGCTGTTTGACAGGCTTGCCGTCGATTTCAAGGAACGCCGCCGTATCGTCCTGCGAACCGACCGAAAACGCGGAGCCGCCTTCCTGGGTTCCGGCGATGATCGAGGGCGCTTCCACGTAATTCTGCGCCTTGTGGAAGTACTGCGCACCGACGGCGAGTTCCATGGGTCCGCCCGGCATCTGGAACAGCTCGTGCGTGCCGTGCAGGTCGAGCACGTCGAGGGTGCTCGATGGATAGGTCGACTCGATGGGCGCGAACAGTTGCGCGCCATTGGTGGAGGAACCCGGCACGTAGGAAAGGTTGTTCAGGTCGGCCTGCGCCGGGCCCGGTTCGATAAAACCGGAGATGTGGTCGGTCATCTTGGCGTACATCACACCCGCCGCGGCATCCAGATCCCAGCCGCCAGCCGTGCCCCTGACATCGCCAAACAGGCGGTAGGTAGTCGTGTCGACTTCGGTCGCTGACTCACCGATATCCGGGAAGCTGTAAACCAGCTGGGCCGCTTGCCCGAACGGGTTCTGAGGAGAATTGCCCGGCAAGGTAAACGGCGGAAATGCCACGAGGTGCGGCGCCACTCCCGGGCCAAAGGGCGTGAGCTGGATGGAGCCGGAGTCCACGCCGGTCTGATTGAGCGCGTGTCCGAAGGGCGGCGTTTCGGGTGCCACCTGCTCCGCACTGCTGTTAAAGATAGAGGCGGTCCAGGTCATTTTCCAGTCAGCGCCGAGCGCCTTGGTGAACTTCGTCAGGAAGTTCGTCTGCTCGGTGGGCGGTTGAATCTGACCCGGGAACGAAAACTCGCACGCACCTGCGGCTTGAGCCGCCGCACTGTTGCAGCCGGGCTGCGGACCCTGCGTCAGGAACACTTCCGCGGGCAGATGATTCGGGTACACACCCTGGGCATTGGGTGTGGTGGGATTGAGGAGATACCCCTGAATGCTGTCCGGGTACGTGAAATGACCCTGGGTCGGGGAGCCCGGCGTCTCGTTTATCCCGTTCGGAAAATCGCTCCAGTTGAGTGTTGTCCAGGGGCCGGTGCGGTTGGAGCCGAGAATCTGATCCGCTTTGTGCCAGTCCAGGGTCGCATAGATGTTGTAGCCGTCGCTGGTGAGATCGCCCGCGCCGACGATCCCGGAGGCATGCATGGTGTTGCCATCCCAATGCTGGCTTGCGCCGTACTCAGCGCTGATCTCGGCGCCGACGTAGGTCGGTTTCAGCTTGATGTTGACCACACCAGCAATGGCATCGGCTCCGTACAGCGCCGAGGCGCCGTCCTTGAGCACTTCGACGCTGTCGATCGCGTTGAACGGAATCGCGGAGACGTCGACGAAACTGCGCTCGCCGTCGTCGCTCAAGGGATAGGCCACCATGCGTTCGCTGTCGATGAGGGTGAGCGTGCCGCCCACCGTAAGTCCACGCAGCGCGATGCCGGTCGCGCCGGCGGCGAAGGCCTGGGTGAAGCCCTGGTTCAGGGTGCCCGCACCATTCGCAGCGAGGTTGCGCAGGACGTCAGAAACATTCGTATAGCCGCTGTTTTTCAGGTCCGCATCGGTGATGATCTGCACCGGGCTTGGGGTCTCCGTGTCGGTGCGCTTGATCATGGAACCGGTGACAACCACCGTCTGCAGGGTCTCCTCGGATGAGGCTTGTGCCTGCTCCTGGGCGCGCGCCGGTACGCTGAGCAGCACACCAGCAACGGCGATGAACGCCAGTGTCAACACAGCTGCGAGGGTCTTAAGAAGCATCGGTCTCTTCAGCTCTGACATATTGGTCTCCCCTACTCCCCTGATTGCGCTCAACAGTCTTGTGGTTTCGTGACCCTCGTCGGCGCCGCTTCGATCGACGGGCGCCAATCGATAACTCGTGGCGAGTCTAAGAGGCCGCTCGCAAGTGCCGCGCAGCTTTGCGGTGTAGCGGACCGATACGACGATGAAGCGGGATGATATTGAGATGAACAGCGCGGCGCTGTGCGTCGCGAACATGGAATTTAGTTCACCGTGAGGAACGGACGCGGCTGCGGGGAGCCGGGAATTGCCGTCTCGCGCTTACAACAGCGCGAGTGGCACCTCACCTAAAGGCAACCGTCGGCGGCGGTTGCGCCAGGCACGGATCATGGAGCCGTCAGGTACACAAGGATCCGAGGATCGCGCCCATGCCGGGCGCACCAAAAAAAAGCCCCGCGCAGGCGGGGCTTCAAATGAACTTTTCCTGGAGGAATTTAGAAGAAGGTGTATTTCAGATTGACATAGAAGCTCCGCAACACAGGGTCCGCCGTGAGCGCGTTGTACCCCGCCGCAAAGTTGTTTTGCGATGCATTGCTATACGGCGGGCTCGTGTTGAGAATATTTTTAATTCCAAACAACACGGTCAGTTTTTCGATCGGCTTGACGCTCGCGTAACCATCAACGAGCGAGTAAGTGGCCACCATGTGGTTCATGTTGCTGTTGGGACCTATTTGGAATTGATCGACGTACCGCGAGTAGAGGCGATTGCTCAGTCCGCCACCCCACATC